>CAZXTW010000962.1:0-2751 GCA_964643525.1 uncultured Roseivirgaceae bacterium | reverse complement strand
AATGAAAAAGGCGGCAAGGTTAAAGCCTTACCGCCCTATGGATAATACCACTATGCTGCAGGTGGTGGTTCTTTTAGTGCTTATTTGGCAAAATGTACCGAACGCATTTCGCGTATTACGGTTACTTTAATTTGGCCGGGGTACTGCATGTCTTTCTCTATTTTTTGAGATATATCGAATGATAGCTTGCTGGCTTTTTCATCAGTTACATTCTCAGCATCTACCATTACACGCAATTCACGCCCTGCCTGTATGGCATAACATTTATTTACCCCATCAAAGTTCAGCGCCAATGATTCTAAGTCTTTCAAACGCTTCAGGTATGACTCTAAAATTTCTCTGCGTGCACCCGGCCGTGAGCCTGAAATAGCATCACAGGCCTGCACAATGGGGGCAATCAGGGTGGTCATTTCAATTTCATCGTGGTGCGCCCCAATGGCATTACACACCTCGGGGTTTTCCTTAAACTTTTTAGCCAGCTCCATACCTACAATAGCATGGGGTTGTTCCAGCTCTTCGGTCCATACCTTACCAATATCATGCAACAGGCCGGCTCTTTTTGCCTGCTTGGGGCTTAGCCCCAACTCTGAGGCCATTGAGGCACACAGCTTGGCCACTTCGCGCGAGTGTTGCAGCAGGTTTTGCCCGTATGATGAGCGGTAGCGCATCCGGCCCACCAGCTTAATCAACTCGGGGTGTAAGCCATGAATGCCCAAATCAATCACAGTACGCTCACCCGTTTCTACAATCTCTTCTTCAATATTCTTCTTGGTTTTGGCTACTATCTCTTCAATACGGGCTGGGTGTATGCGGCCGTCAGATACTAACCTGTGTAATGCCAAACGGGCTGTTTCACGCCTAACCGGGTCAAAGCCACTAATAATAATGGCTTCTGGCGTATCATCAACAATAATTTCTACGCCGGTGGCCGCTTCAAGGGCGCGGATGTTACGGCCCTCACGGCCAATAATTTTACCCTTGATGTCGTCACTTTCAATATTAAATACTGACACGCAGTTTTCTATTGCATGCTCAGTGGCAGTACGCTGTATGGTTTGCACCACAATTTTCTTGGCTTCTTTGGTAGCCGATAGCTTGGCCTCTTCCAGAATTTCCTTCACAAAGCCAGATGCTTTTGTCTGGGCTTCATCTTTCAGGGCTTCAATAATTTGGGCGCGGGCTTCTTCTGCCGTTAGGTTGGCTATTTTCTCTAGTTTTGAAACCTGGTCGTTCTTAATCCGCTCAAGGTCAGTTTTGCGTTTCTTCACAATCTCCATCTGGGCGGTCAGGTTTTCCTTCATACTATCCACCTCAGCATCTTTACGCTTCTGCTGCTCAAACTGCTTTGAAAGGTTGGCCTCGCGCTGCTTCAGTTTATTTTCGTTACTCTGAATCTGGCTTTTCTTCTTGTTCACATCCGCTTCAAACTCGGCTTTTTTCTTCAAGAAAAGCTCTTTGGCCTCCAGAATCTTGTCTTTTTTAACGCTTTCAGCTGTTACACGGGCTTCTTTCAGTATCAGCTCGGCCTTTTCTGTGGCCTCTTGCTCTTGTTTCTTAAATGCCTTTTGTAATAAATATCGCCCAATAACCACTCCGGCTACCAGTGCGAGCAGTCCTGTTAACAGGACCGTAACCAAGTCTTCCATTATTCCTTAATGTTTATGTATCAAGGAAAACAGCGCGGCCTTATAGAAAAGAATGGAATGGAGTGTATGCAACAAGGGGTTATTTCAGACTGTCACTCAAAAGGCCGTTCAGGCTTTTGATCTTTTGCTCAAGAAAGTCATCACGCTGGTCTTGCACATGTTTAAGTTGTAAGTTCTCAATCATGCACTCTAGGGCTACCATAGCAAACAGGTCTTGTCTGTCGTCTATTCTAAACTGGTCTTTTAACGATTTTATCCTGTCGTTAAGCAGTTTACCCGCTATGCGTATATTTTCTTCCTCATCAGGGTTTACCCGCATCGGGTAGTCCCGGTCTGCTATCTTTATTTTTATTGAAAGATTTCCCATGCAGAAGGCTTATGTATTACTCAGAAAGTTGGGCAATACACATGTCAATCTCCTTAATATATTCGTCAATTCTTTGCTTTAATCCGGCAGCATCTTGTTCTCCAACTGCTATATTTTGTACAATTTTACTAATTTTATATTTATTTTGAAAATTTACAAGATGCTCCTCTTTTGCTTGTATCACTTCTTTTAGCTCAGCATTTTCACTTCTTAGGGTGTCGTTCTCTTTCTTAATATGATTATATTCATTCACAAGTATTTTTAACCTTCGTTCTAACGAAGCAATCTCTGAGCTCAATCTGTTTTCTTGCATGCTTTAATTCAATCAGAATAAAGTAGAACAAAAGCAACTACAACACCATTAAAGCGTGGCACCTGTAGTAACCTTGGCAATGAAGATAAGGAATAGCTTGCTTAATGTTTGGCTTTGGTCTGAAAATATTTTTCCACAGCCTTATCCACAATAAACCACCTCAATCACCTTATTATCAATAGCTTACATGGCCTTACTGCATCAAAAACTTCAATGCATACAACGCCTCAGCCGCATTTGAGGCACTTTTCAATACCCTACTGCCTAATATGGGCCCCCAGGGTGGTTTCAAAAGCCTTGATTAACCTGCTCATGGTTTTGTCAATGGCTTTATCTGTTAAAGTCTTATCAGCATCCTGCAACTTAAAGCTCAGGGCATAGGCCTTCTTGCCTGCTTCCAGCTTATCGCCCTCATACACATCAAA
>CAZXTW010000961.1:0-2759 GCA_964643525.1 uncultured Roseivirgaceae bacterium | reverse complement strand
CGTATACCAAGTGTTAAATAATTAGTAGCTTACAAAATGGATGAGTTATTATGGGGTATTGACCTCGGCGGATCAAAAATTGAGGGCATTGTGATAGATGCCTCCAGCAGGCCTAAAGTACTAAGCCGGTTGCGGATTCACACTGAAGCAACAAAAGGCTATGCGCATATTCTTAACCGCATTGAAGAAGTAGTAAAGCTGCTGAAGGAAGAAACCGGGCATGTACCCACAAAAATAGGAATAGGCACCCCTGGGGTTCTTGACCCTGACAGCCGAACAATGAAAAACTGTAATACCACCGTATTAAACGGGCGCCCACTACAAAAAGACCTGGCACAACGCTTTGGCATACCCATAACCATGGCCAATGATGCCAACTGCCTGGCATTGGCTGAGGCTTTAATGGGTGTGGTGGCAGATGAACACCCCAAAGCCAAGGTAGTTTTTGGTGTAATCATGGGTACAGGGGTAGGTGGCGGCCTGGTTATTAACGGACAGCTACACATTGGTTTGCAGGGCATTGCTGGCGAGTGGGGGCATAATGTAATTGAACCTCATGGTAAAGTATGTTACTGCGGTAAGCAGGGCTGCATTGAAACAGTGATTTCAGGGCCAGCATTAGAACTGTACTATGAACAACAATGTGGCCACCCATTGCCCCTTAAAGAAATAGTAAGAAAATATAATGAGGGCAGTGATGCCCATGCGCAACGAACAATAGCCCGTTTGTTTGAGTATTTTGGTAAGGGTATGGCCCAGGTTATTAATGTTGTTGACCCAGATGCCATAGTAATAGGCGGTGGCTTAGGCAATATTAAATCATTATATAATACAGGTAAAGAGGCAATAGAACGGTATGTGTTTAACACAACCCGCTTAAAAACACCCATATTAAAACCTAAACTTGGTGACAGTGCAGGGGTGTTTGGAGCCGCTTTTTTATGTCGCGACCAACCCACTGATGATTATGATAGCCTGCTGGCCAGGTAACACCCGCTACTATAATAACTTTAAAGTGCTTCCTGTTTTACTGCATTGTTGATAATTACTTCAAACTTAGGCCTCATCACATCACTACCAGTGTGTGGGTAGGCCTGCATCATAATTGATACAACAACCTCACGGGCAGGGTCAACCCAATAAAGGGTGTTAAATGCGCCGCTCCATGAAAAACGGCCTACTTTACGGCCCATACCATATTCATTATCCTGTACAGTTAAATAAAAGCCGTACCCAAACTTACCCTTGTTCAGGTTTAGCGTATCAATCTGGTTGGTTACCATCTTTGCTACAGTGGCTTCTTGTAGTAACCTATTGCCATTGTAAATACCTCCATTAGACAGCATCTGTAAAAAAGTGGCGTAGTTCTGGGCTGTACTACACAAACCACTACCACCAGAGTAATAAGTCTTAGCCCCTTTTACAGGAAAATCGGGCGACATTACACCATCTTCAGGGTCTGGCAATGGATGTATACCATCTGGTGTTTCAGTATACAAGGTAACTAATTGGTCAGCAAGCTGGTCTGGCAAGTAAAACCAGGTATTAGCCAGGCCTAAGGGCTCAAAAATGTGCTGACTAAAATACTCGGCCAAACTTTGGCCAGAAGCCACCTCAACCACCCTGCCTAGCACATCTGTACTCAAACCATAACCAAACTGGCTGCCAGGTTCAAACTTAAGAGGCAGCCTCCCTAATACAGCCATCTTATCTGCTACTGTTACATCAGCAATGGTGGCTAAATCTGGCACGCCTGCCTTTGCATATATTTTTGCAAACGTACTGTCTTTAAAGCTATACATTACACCACTGGTATGCGTAAGCAGGTGGTGAATAGTTATATCATGGCCGGCCGGTGTGGTTGTATAACTGCTATCTTGACTATTAAATGTGTTGAGTATAGTTGGCGAAGCAAACTCAGGGATGTATTTACTCACAGGGTCATTTAATGACAACTTACCCTGTTCATAAAGCATCATAATGGCAACCGTAGTTACCGCCTTAGTTTGTGAAGCAATTCTAAAAATAGAATTTGTTGTTAACTGCTGCCCCTCAGATACATTGGCATAACCTATAGCTTTATGGTAAGCAATTTTTCCACGCCTGGCCACCAAAACTACAGCACCTGCTATTAGTTTCTGGTTAATGTACTGCTGTACCAGTTCATCTATTTGCTTAAGGCTGTCAGCATAAAAGCCGGCACTTTCCGGATTGCTTTCAAACAGGGTATAACTCAATGCTTGCTCAGCGGTATCGGTTGCCTTGGGTTGGGGGCTGTTGCAGGCTATACAACCAAACAACAGCAACATAGTAATGATGGTTTTATTAGGTAGCATGCTTCAAAATACAACGAATATGCTATAATGCATAACCCGATTGAACTTTACTGCTACAAAAACAGGTTATACCTTCAAAAGAAAGACTGCATCCATATTCTTTCTTAATAATAATTTCAGACATTATTATCTGTAACTATGGGCCTAAAAGGGAGGTTGGCTTTGCTGACCTCTCTTTCTTTTTTTAATTGGCTCCCATCTATTACTAAAGGCTAAATCAGCACACATAAAAGTCAAACACGATGCCTGGTGGCTTTGCTGTATTTATGATAGGGGAGAAGGGCAGTTTTCGAATATATTGAAACATGGTATAACCACAGAAGGATACACTCTGCGCTGGGATAGATGATACCAGAAAGCAGAACAACTCAAACATTTTATAAATGCCGCTTAAGCCTTAATCATTTGTCTACTTTTTTGTTG
>CAZXTW010000960.1:0-2761 GCA_964643525.1 uncultured Roseivirgaceae bacterium | reverse complement strand
GGCTGTGCACGCTGGCCGGGAAAGCCCCCAGTGAGGAGTAATCGCCCGGGCCAACATCTTCCTGGAGGGCACTGTCAATAAAGGCGTTAATGCGCGCTTGCGTAAGGTACGGTTTTTTCACGGCGCAAAAATAAAAAGGCTGGCCTAAAAATGGTGCGCTGCCCGGTATTTTGTTGGGCACAGAAAAGAATAATGCCACAACCCGCCATTGGGTTGTGGCATTGGCAGGCCTGTAAGCCCGGTGTTATTCTTTTGTAAAGTCAATGGTATCAATCAGGAACTGGCCATCAAACTGTTTGATGAGCATGTATACCCTGAATGAGCCCCCCTCATAACTGTATTTACCAATGGTATACTTTAACCCCTCGCGAGAGGCACCCTGGTGGATGTATTCAAAGTTTACAGGAGGGAAGTCACGGAAAAAATCTTTGAGCACAAACTCAGCCTGTGTGCGGCTGTAATTAGATTTTTCTCCGTCAATGTTCAATTCTACCTGCTTATGAAAATACTGTGACAACTCTCTTGAATTGCCCACTTTCAATGCAGATTTGGCATCGTTAATAGTTGCTGCCTGGCCTTTGAGGGTGCTGGGCACCAGTATGAAGGCCAGCAGGGCAACCACAACGACAAATTGTAGTGTGGCAGATGCTTTCATTGCTTAATCAGATATCCAAGATTCACTTTCTAAAACTGTGCCAATCTTTGCAGGCACAGCCATTGTATACCTCTACCCAAGCCGGAAATTAATATAAAGCAACCACACATACAAAAACCAGATGGTTATATTTGCGGCATGAACAAGAAAGTTATTCTGGTAATCTTAGATGGCTGGGGCATTGCCCAGCAGCCAGATGTATCGGCCATTGATCGGGCCAAAACACCCTATGTAGATAGCCTTTACACCCGCTTTAGCCATTCACGCCTTGACGCTTCGGGCCTGGCTGTGGGCCTGCCCGAAGGCCAGATGGGTAACTCTGAAGTAGGCCATATGAATATTGGTGCCGGCCGGGTGGTATACCAGGACCTGGTTAAAATTAACAAGGCAGTGGCAGAAGGCACCCTGAAAGACTCTGAAACATTGCAAGCGGCTTTGGCATATGCCAAAACCAACCATAAAAAAGTGCATTTTATAGGCCTGCTGAGTGACGGGGGCGTGCATTCGCACATTAACCACTTAAAAGGGCTGTGCAGCCTTGCTGCTGAGCAGGGCCTTGAGCAGGTGTATGTGCATGCTTTTACCGATGGGCGGGATACCGACCCCAAAGGTGGGAAAGGCTACCTGACCGACCTGAACGCGCACATGGCCAGCACCACCGGTAAGGTGGCCACCGTGGTGGGGCGCTATTATGCCATGGACCGTGACAAACGATGGGAGCGTGTTAAGCTGGCCTATGATGCTTTGGTAAAACGTGAAGGCACCCCCACCACCGATGTGGTGGCTGCCATCGAACAGTCGTATGCAGACGGTGTAACTGACGAGTTTGTGAAACCCATTATTGCCCACGGCGCTGAGGGGGCCATAACCCCTGGTGATGTAGTGCTGTGCTTTAACTTCAGGACTGACCGCGGCCGCGAAATTACGATGGCACTTACCCAGCAGGATTTTCCTGAGCAGGACATGGCCAGGCTTGACCTGCACTATGTAACCATGACCAATTATGACGATACCTTTAACGGTGTGCACGTTATTTTTGATAAAGACAACCTGAACAATACCCTTGGCCAGGTGCTGGCCGCTGCAGGCAAGCAACAGATTAGAATTGCCGAAACCGAGAAGTACCCCCACGTGACGTTTTTCTTTAGCGGTGGCCGTGAAGCACCCTTTGAGGGTGAAAGCCGTATTTTGTGCCCATCGCCCAAGGTAGCTACTTATGACCTTCAGCCTGAAATGAGCGCTGCCGATATTAGAGACAGCATTGTGGCCGAGCTGAAAAAGGGCGAAGTAGATTTTGTATGTCTGAATTTTGCCAACCCCGATATGGTAGGCCACACCGGTGTTTTTGAGGCTGCTGTACAAGCCTGTGAAACAGTAGATGCCTGTGCTGAAGCCGTGGTAGAAACAGCCCTGGCCAATGATTATACTGCTATTGTTATTGCCGACCATGGCAATTCTGACATAATGGTAAACCCCGACGGCAGCCCACATACGGCACATACTACTAATTTGGTGCCTTGTATTTTGGCTGATAACGATTTGAGGCCAGCCATGAAAGACGGTAAGCTGGGTGATATTGCCCCTACCATTTTAAAGCTGCTGGGTGTAGCCAAACCAGCCGATATGACTGGCGACGAACTGTTTTAATACATGCCCGGTTGTATTTGCTGATTTATGCCTATGAAAAGATTATTGATTGTTTTATTGCTTTTTGCCTCTGCCTGTACTGACCCTACTACACAAACCAGGGTTGGTGCCGGCCAGGGGTATTTTAATTTGCCCGCCTTAATTACCGACCAGATAAAGCTGTTGGCTATTATGCAGCCAGAGCTAAGCAAGGAGGTTGTTTTTGAAGACCGTCAAGAGGCTCTGACTAGCAGGCCTGCCGATACAGTGGCCTGGCAAAAGGAGCTGGAGTTCTTTTTGCAGGCCGATATTAGCAAGCCTGCCCAGCAGGGGATGTATACCGTGGCTGACCAGACTTATGCAGATAGCCTTCAGGTAATTACTTATACGCACAATAAAGGCACCAGGGCAACCGGCGTGCACCGGCTGGTGGTGCATAAAGAACCTGTTTTAGACCAGCTACTGGCTGTTGAGGTGCTG
>CAZXTW010000959.1:1796-2764 GCA_964643525.1 uncultured Roseivirgaceae bacterium | reverse complement strand
TGGCAGCCAATCGGGCCAATATGGCATCTGTCGTTGCAGAATACGGCTACATAAAATCAGACGAAGACACAAAACTATGGCATGGAAAATACACCGTAACCCAGCCAGAACAACTATTAAACTGGTTGAATATCTGATACTCAGTAGCAGGAGTGCAAAAGTTATCGGGTAATATATTTTGTGCTCACCAATTCAGCGAACGAGTTAGCTAAATTAACTGTCGTTAAGCAGCCCGTAGCTGCCTTGATGCGGCAAATCAAGGCGCCAATCTCTAACGTGGTGCCTTCTTGTGCTACTATTTCTAAAATACCCGATGCTTCGGCAGGTAAGTCAAAAGTTGCTTTATCAGATTCTATCTCGGCAATTACCTCGTCTAACTCCACAAAATCACCATCTTCTTTTAAATAAGAGGCAATGGTTACTTCTGCAATTGATTCACCCACGGTAGGCACTACCATATCAATGACCTGACCTGTTAGCTGCGGGCCTTCTGCCGCTTCTGTTGTGGCAGCTTCAGCAGCAGCGGGTGCATCGGTATTGGCTGTTGCAGCACCTTCGGTTTCAATAGTGCACAACAGGGCGCCAACTTCAAGGGTATCACCTTCCTGGGCAACAATTTTCAAGGTGCCCGCCGCTTCGGCAGGTACATCAAAGTTGGCCTTGTCAGATTCTAACTCACAAATTACCTCGTCCAACTCCACTTGGTCGCCATCGCTTTTCATCCAGGAACCTACAACTACTTCGTTGATAGATTCACCTACGGCAGGTACTTTAATTTCTATAGTCATTGGTATAGAGTTTTGGCAATTCTCAGCTTGGGTTAATCAAATCTTATCGTTTAAATGCAGCAGCCACTACTTTGGCTTGCTCTATATCGTGTACTTTTTTATAACCAGTGGCCGGGCTTGCGCTCGGTTTTCGGGCTACAATCTCTAAATCTTTCCGCTTGTAATAAGTGCGCAGCAGGT
>CAZXTW010000959.1:0-1778 GCA_964643525.1 uncultured Roseivirgaceae bacterium | reverse complement strand
GGTAAGTCCAGTAGCCCATGTTTACGGGTTCTTCCTGTACCCAAATTACCTTAATATCTTCGCCACTAGCTTGACTGTACTGGGTCACCAGGTCATCAACCTGCTTTTCAGGAAATGGGTGCAACTGCTCTACCCTGATCACGGCCACATCTTTGTGCTTTTGCTTCTGCTGCTCTTCAAGCAGGTCAAAATAAATTTTGCCAGTGCACAACAATACCTTTTTAACCTCTTTGGCTTTCACCCAGGTATCTGGCAGCACCTCGCGGAAGTGGCCATTGGTAAACTCGCTCAGGGGCGAGGCTACTTTGGGGTGCCTGAGCAATGACTTGGGCGACATCACCACCAGTGGCTTGCGGAAGGGCCACTTCAGTTGCCGGCGCATAGCATGAAACAGATTGGCCGGGCTGGTAATGTTCACAACCACAATATTATCTTCAGCGGCTAATTGTAAAAAGCGCTCAGGCCTTGCGTTTGAGTGCTCGGGGCCTTGCCCCTCATACCCGTGCGGTAGCAACAACACCAGGCCGGCCATGCGTTGCCACTTTGATTCGGCCGGTGTCACAAACTGGTCTATCATAACCTGGGCACCGTTGGCAAAATCACCAAACTGGGCCTCCCATATGGTTAAGGCGTTGGGGTTGGCCATGGCATACCCAAACTCAAAACCCATGGCGGCATATTCAGAAAGCAATGAGTTGTAAATATGAAACGAGGCCTGGGTATCGCTAATATGGTTCAGGCTATTATACGGCTCATTGGTGTTGGCATCGCGAATTACCGCATGGCGGTGCGAAAAGGTACCTCGCTGTGAGTCCTGGCCGGCAAGCCTTACAATATTACCCTCTAGCAGTAATGAGCCATAAGCCAGCAGTTCGGCCGCAGCCCAGTTCAGTTCTTTCTTATCAAAGAACATCTCTTTATGCTGCTTAATGTTACGCTCAATTTGCTTAATGGGCTTAAAGCCCTGGGGTATGGTAGTTAAAGCATTGGCTACCTGCTCAATAACACCTTGCTCTATAGAAGTATCGGGCGAGGCTTCAAAATCTTCATGTGTAGCCCGGCGCAGCTGGTGCCACTCTTTTTCTAAAGGCTTGTATTCATAGGGTAGCGCTTGCTGCTTCACCATATTCAGTCGGTCTTGCAGCAGGCCTCTAAACTTCTTATCCATTTGCTTGGCCAGCTCTGCATCCACATCCCCACGCTCAATTAGCTTCTTATTATAAACCTCTCTTGGGTTGGGGTGCTTAGATATAATATTGTATAACGAGGGCTGTGTAAACTTAGGCTCATCACTTTCATTATGGCCATGGCGCCTGTAGCACACCATATCAACAAAAATGTCTCTGTGCCACCTTTGCCTGAACTCAACCGCCAGCTTTACACAAAATATCACTGCTTCAGGGTTGTCTCCGTTTACGTGCAATACCGGCACGTCAGAAATCTTGGCTACGTCAGTACAGTATATACTTGAGCGGGCATCTTCAAAATCAGTAGTAAAGCCCACCTGGTTATTAATAATGAAGTGTATGGTGCCTCCGGTGTGGTAGCCTGCCAGGTGTGACATTTGCGCTACCTCATACACAACACCCTGGCCGGCTACGGCGGCATCGCCATGAATCAAAATAGGCATTACCTTATCATAATCATTGCCATACTGGGCATCGGCCTTAGCCCTGATAAACCCTTCTACCACTGGGTCAACCGCTTCAAGGTGGCTGGGGTTGGGGGCCAGCTTCAGGTTTACCTTTTTGCCTGTTGGGGTGGTAATATCGCTCGAG
>CAZXTW010000958.1:0-2776 GCA_964643525.1 uncultured Roseivirgaceae bacterium | reverse complement strand
GGTGCAGTCTGGAAGGTAATCACGTCTGGCCTGGTAGAAGCATGGCGCTGGTCATCGGTCATATACGGCCTGGGCGTAAACACCAGCCCTTCGGTTTGCGAGCGGTACGGTACAGGCTTATTAGGGTCACTCACGTACTCAAACACGGCTTCATCATCGCCGGGTTCATTCAGGCTCAAGGCATCGCCCGTTTTAAAATACAGCTTCACAGGGGGTATTTCCTTAGGCGGCCAGGCATCAAAGCGGTTCCATGTTTTCAGGCCCGTGTCAAATACCAGGGCTTCGGGCAGGTCCATAGTACCTTCACCCTTCAACATATAATTAAAAAAGGGCCGTTCAACTTCCTGCTGGTACCAGGTGCTAATGCTGTCACCAAAATAAATATGATTTACTGCCTGTATGCCTCTTTCTCTTGCCCAGTCGCCATGGCTCCAGGGGCCCATAACCAGCATATTAAAAGCCTTGGGGCTGCTGCGCTCAATACTTTTATAAATATTCAGCGGCCCGTACAGGTCTTCAGCATCAAACCAACCGCCAACAGTCATTACGGCATGCTCCACATCTTTTAAGTGGGGCAATATGCTGCGTTTTTGCCAAAACTCATCATAGTTGGGGTGTTCTACCGTTTGCTGCCAAAAAAAGTTGTCTTCACCATAAAACTGGCTCACATTTTTAAGCGGCCCCAATTCCTTATTAAAGGCATACCCATCGGCAATGCCAGAGGGCATAAAATGCTCCATATACCAGGGCCTTGTTGTTGGGCCATCTTTATGGTAACCAAATACCGGGTAGGCTGCCAGGTAGCTCTGTAAAAACGCGCCGTTGTGGTGAAAGTCATCAAAATAAAAGTCTGACACCGGGGCCTGGGGTGACGATGCCTTTAAAGCCGGGTGGGCATCAGGTATACCGGCCGCGGTGTAAAAACCAGGGTATGAAATGCCCCACATCCCTACATTGCCATTGTGCTTGCCTTTTAGCTTTTTCAGCAACCACTCTATGGTATCGAACGTATCAGAGCTTTCGTCAATATCTTTCTTCTTATTACCGGGTATGTTGGGGCGCATATTATCAAAAACCCCTTCACTCATATAACGGCCACGTACATCTTCATACACAAAAATATAGCCATCCTGCATTAAATACCGGCTGGGGCCCAGCGTGCGCCGGTACTTATCAGCACCGTAGGGCCTTACGCTGTAACAGGTGCGGTGCATCAATATGGGGTACTGCCTGCTGTCGTCTTTAGGCACATACACATGCGCAAACAGCTTTACCCCGTCTCGCATGGGTATCTGGTATTCAAACTTCTGGTAGTTTTCAACTACATACAGCGAGTCTAACTCACGTTGCGATTGGGCTGATAAGCTGGTTGTCAGGCAAATGGCACAAAGCAGGGCAGTGCACATGGCCAATTTCAGGTGCTTCATCATAAGCGGTTTTGGTTGAGAGCAATGTAGAATAAAGTCCTAATTGGCCTAAAATAGACAATAACACCTACATGCAAAAGCTAAAACTTACGGTCGTTAGGTTGCTAAGGCAATACCAAAACCAAAAAAGTATCAGTGGTGCTGCCGCCCCGGCCGTCGCTGGCAGTTACAGTCACTACCGCTACCCCCTCGCCTGCTTCGTTCACCACAATGTCATTACCGCTTACCATCACAGTAGCCACCTGCAAGTCACTGCTTTGGGCGGTAAACGTCAATGCATCACCGTCGGCATCATTAAACACCGCAGTAGCATCCAGGGTAACGCTGCCAAAGCCAGTGTTCAGGGTCAGGTCAGCAAAAGGCGTTTGCACCTCGGGGGCGGTGTTGGTGCTGTTATCTAACACGGTAAATAAAAACTGGTTTGTGGCTGTGCCCCCTTTGCCATCATTGGCAGTTAGTGTAATGCTGGTGGTACCCACACCGGCCTCAGTAACCGTAAGGGTGTTGCTGTTTAAACTAACTGTGGCCACACCTGTATTGCTGCTTTGTGCAGTAAGCGTCAACACATCGCCATCGTTATCAGCAAACACATCGCCTACTGCCAGCTGCTCTGTGCCAAAGCCAGCTGCCAGCGTAATATCATTGACCGGAAAAATCACCACCGGCGCCTCATTGGGTATACTCACAGTTACCGTAAAGCTGGCCTGGGCGTTGCCCCCCCTGCCGTCATCAGCAACAATGGTCAGGGTGGTGGTGCCCGTACCCAGTTCATCCAGTGTAAGCGTGGTGCCTGTTATTGAGGCGTTAACAATGCCCTGCCCGCCCTGGCTTACCGTAAGCGTCAGTGCGTCGCCATCGGGGTCAGTAAAAACCCCTGCAAGGTTTACAGTGGTGCTGCCAAAACCCTGCGTCAGCACCACATCAGCGGGGGCATTGGCAAGGGTTGGCGGGCTGTTGGGGGGCACCACTGTCAGTACAAAAGCCGTAGTGGCCTGCCCCTGCCCATCAGTAGCAATAGTGGTAATAGTGGTGCTGCCCAGGCCTGCCTCTGCAATAGTTACCAGCGCACCCTGCACGGTTACCGTAGCGGTGGCTTCATTGCTGCTGGTAGCGCTGTACGTTAGCGCATCACCATTGGGGTCATTAAAAATCAATGATAAGTTAATGGGCTGCGTGCCAAAGCCTGCGGTAAGGGTAAGGTCTTGCAGGGGGTTTACCACTACGGGCAGGCTGTTGGGGCGTGTCACCACCACCTCAAAGCTGGCTGTGGCACTGCGCCTGAAATTATCTGTGGCTTCCAGGGTAATGGCGGCGGTACCAGCCCCCCGCTCGGTAAGGGTTAATACGGT
>CAZXTW010000957.1:822-2777 GCA_964643525.1 uncultured Roseivirgaceae bacterium | reverse complement strand
GGAGCCAGACTTTTTTTAGCTGGAGAAAAATATTTTTCTGCCGGAGAGCGGCACCAGCTCTGCCGGAGGCAGCTTACTTGCGCCCTGCACAAAAAATAATTCTGTCCCGGACAGCCGGGCCGTACAGCCAGCCAACTGCTTCTCATTGACCCTGCCACGCCCGATGTTGCGCCGTACCCTAGTCTAGGGATTGTTGTACCCTAGTCTAGGGTAAGTCGTGCCCTGGCTTAGGGTATGTCGTACCCCAGTCTAGGGTATGGTCGCGTGCCTACAGGTAGTTGGCCCGTCATCTCTGGCCGGTTAGTATTCCGCACTCAATTGGCCGTGGTTCAGAAAGGGTTAATAACTTTACAGAGCTCAGTGGTGGCAACCAGCATTTAATCCATTACTTTAAACCTATTGCGTCTTAACCTTTACAGGCTTAACCACATTGCCTTAAAATCATAAAGTGTTTTTATGTAGCAACATCCAGGCTGTAACTTGAGCATCTGGTGTGACCTATAAACAGGTGTAGTAGGCTACCTGTTTAAGCTATTGCTGTAAGGCTTCAAGCAAAACACTGTAATCAACAAATATTCACCCGTTCAGTTCTATCTTCATTTGTTCCCTCCTAACAGCTTTATTAATTGAAAAGCCAAGTGGTATGTTCTATTTGTGTTTTCATAGTTAATAATTGTATCTATTATTCTGTTTTAATTCTTTGCATATGTCATATTAGGTTCTTTTTTACCTGACTTAGGGCATATTCCTTATTGAATTATCAGTATATTTATATCATAGAGTATATTATTTGCTACCAGCCCTTTAACCTTTGCTTCAATTAAAGTATGTTACGTGTACCCGTACTATATGTGTTTTTTCTGTTAACTTTTTTTTCACTTGCTTTTGGCAGCATATATGCTCAACCTGCCCAAACTTTTATCTATCGGTCGGATACGATTACACTAAAAAGTACGCCGCACGAAGCTGTCACTCAATTAAATGAATACAGGCTGGGTGTTGACAGGCTGCTAAGCATTCAGTTAGGTAAAAGGTACCTTGATTTATTCAGGGCTCAATCTGATACCAGCCTGGTATACCTGTACGGTTATGTGTCTTATTCATTCAGGGTCATTGGCCAGCTTGATAGTGCTGGCTTATACCTTGACTCAACCTTGCTACAGGTAAACAGGTTTGGAGCACCAGGGCTTACTATGGTGTATTATCATGTAAACCTATCTTATTACTACCGGTTACTGGCCGAGGCTGGTGCTGACCAGTATTACGATTCAGCATACAAGTATGCTTCTTTGAGCTTAAAACGGTATGAAGCAGCTGGCCACTATTACGGCAAAGTGAATGCACTTCATAATCTGGCACAGATTTATGGTAAGGCCCATGCTGATTATGACAGCGCTACATGGTGCCTGGTTGAGGGTATGAAGCTAGCCGACCAGCATCAGGATGTATTTTGGCAATCAAAAATTTTGCTAACATTAAATTGGGTGCACTACAGCCTTGGTAATTGGGCAAAAGCAAGAAGTTATTTATTGCAAGGGCTTGCCATGTGTGAAGCCGCTAATATTAAGACTGATCTTTTAATAGTATATGAAGCTTTAATGGAGGACTATCGTCTAATTAGGGAACAGGACTCTGTAATTTTTTATGGGCACAAGTTTTTGGCATTGAGTACTCTGAATGGGCAGTACAGACAGAGTGGACGAGGGGCCATGCGGGTGGCAGATGCCCATTTTAAGCTGGGCAACCTTGATAGTGCACGTGCTTACTATACAACAGCAGAAGGGTACTTTCTTAACTATCAGTCACAACAAACCTCAAAAGGAGAATCACGCACACTGTCTGATCTTTATGACCTATATGTTAGGCAGGCCTATATACAGTATTATTTAAAAAACTGGAACGGGGTAGAAGGCTGGCTGCATAAAGCCTCACAACATATTGACAGTACCAATTAT
>CAZXTW010000957.1:0-796 GCA_964643525.1 uncultured Roseivirgaceae bacterium | reverse complement strand
ATGAGTTTTACGCTGAAGCTGCAGAACAAAAGGGGCAATATGGGCAGTCTATTGAACACTTCAAACAGGCACTTGGCTATGCTCGTTCAGATAAAGCCGAGACAGACAGTTTAAGAAGAGCTGCCGCCACTCAGCACGCAGCCGAGCTTGAAAAGCAATACCAGACCAATAAAAAGCAGCAACAGATTACTACACTTGAGCACCAGAATGAGCAGCAGGCAGCGCAGAACGCCCTGCTGTTGGTTTTGACCATAGCCAGTATTGTTCTGATAGTAGTGGGCGTGTATGCCTACCGCAAAATCAGGTCTAAAAACAGGCAGCTGGGCCATACAGGCAAAAAGCTGACTGAAAGCAACAACACCAAAGACAAGCTGATCAGCATGGTTTCGCATGACCTACGGCGGCCTATGGAAAATCTGGAGGTATTACTGAGTCTGCTTGAAGGCCACGATACCCGTGAGCTGGTGCAACAGCACCCTGAGTTTTTGACTGATGCCAAAGATGAGTTCAAGGCCACCAATGCCATGCTGCGCGATTTACTGTTTTGGGTATTGCTGCAGCGTGACCAAATGACACTTCAGTCAGAATGGATTGACCTGACTAAGCTGGTAAAAGAGCAGTTGAATTTTGTACAGCCTGTGGTCAAGAACAAAGCGTTGGAGGTGCGCCTGCAAACCGGTGCTTATCAAGTAAAGACCGACCAGGATATGCTGCGCTTTATATTGCGCAACCTGTTTAGTAATGCTGTACAGTACACCCCAGAAAAAGGGCGTATTACCATCTCGGCAAGCCTGGG
>CAZXTW010000956.1:0-2782 GCA_964643525.1 uncultured Roseivirgaceae bacterium | reverse complement strand
ATATTGCCCGCTCCCAGCTCAGCAATGGTGGTGCTTTTGATGTGCCCGCCTTTTTTCACTTCGTCTAACGGAAAGGTAGCCAGCGGTGTGCAGGTGTATGAGGCCAGCAGGTAGTCTTTGCCCTGGCTGGTATAGGGTATAAAGGTGCGCACCGGGGCGTTGGTTTCGTATTTGCCGTGGGCGGCGTGGTATACCTCCAATGTACTGAGCTGGCCGCCTTCAGCAAACGGAAAGGGCACCAGTTGAAAGGCCGAGGCAAACTCTTCATTGCTGAGGCCGGCCACGTACACCATGCCGTTGTGGTAGGCCATATCTGTAATGGCATCAACCCGCAAGTCGCTTTTGCGGTAGTTCGTGCCTTTTTCCAGGCTGATGGGGCTGGTCAGGGTGGCTTCTGAATAGCTCACTTCATTGAGCGAAAACTCTTCCATTTCACCCTTTTGGTTTACACGCAGCAAAATGGTGCTGTGGGTAATGTCATTGGGCAGCCGCCAGTTGCCCAGCTCAAGCGTGTTGCCGCGTGATACGGCCAGGTAAATGCATTTGCTTTCAGGGTTAACGGCCATGTCATGAATAAGCACATTATTGGCCTCAGTGCCCAGCAGGGCGGCTACCTGCCCTTCAACATCGCTAATGTTAATTTCTGGCGTTTCGACCATGGCCTCGTCTTTGGTGTCAATGGCAATAATTTTGCCGCCCATAGCATCGCCCACAAACAAAATACCCTCAGGGCCAAAAGTTAATACATTAATAGATTGTAATTGGGGCTTGCCAGTTACAAAACCAGCTTTTAGGGTGCTGGTACGGCCAGTGTTGGCAATAGCCATAAAGGCACAGCCAAAGGCAACAAGCAACAGGAGTAGTTTTTTCATATAGATTGTAGTTGGTCACGTAGTGGTAGTACAATCTACAGGTTTTTGAGTGACTGCCCAACCCTTGCCGACAAACAACCGGTTGCTACACCTATTTAGCCAATAGCCCATGGTTTACCCACTGACGTTAATATTGAGGTAAATCAAGCAGAGCTTTTTAAAATACACCGGGGGGGTTAGCCGTTTTCAATGTACCTTAGTAATTACATGCAGTAATTTTGATTACCCAATACATAACTTACTGAATTCCATGAAGATGTTAAACCGTGTTTGTGCTGTGGCCTTTGCCCTGGCCACCCTGAGTATGAGTGTAACCGCCCTGGCGCAGGTGGGCGATCAGTTTCCTGACCTTTCAGGCCTGAAGGTAAACGGCAAAGAGGTAACCCTGCCAGCCGATGGTGCCGGGAAGTATACCCTGATAGGCATGGCCTACTCTAAAAAATCTGAAGACGACCTGAAGTCATGGTATGGCCCGGTGTATAATAAGTTTGTGCATAAGGCAGAAGGGGGCGGGTTGTTTGATTCGTTCGGGTATGACGTTAACGTGTATTTTGTGCCCATGTTTACCGGTATTAAAAGTGCTGCTGAGCCTGCTGCCAGGAAAAAAGCCCTGAAGAAGATGGACCCCCGCCTGCACGATAATGTGTTGTTTTACCGGGGCAAGCTAAAGCCTTATAAAGATAAGCTTGATTTTGAGAAGAAGGATATCCCTTACTTTTTTGTGCTGGACCCTAACGGTAAAATTGTGCACGCCACCTCTGGGGCTTTTAGCGACAGAAAGCTTGACAGGGTTGAGGAAGCTATTGATGAGTAATTGTGATTTAAAGGGAGTAAGGGTTTTATTATGCACACAAATAATATGCGTACCGGCAAGCGGTACAGGGTAACGAATTTAGGTGAGGTGAGCGAGTTTCAGGTAGTAGAGATTTTAGAGCATGACGATTTTGTGCTGCGTGATGCCCTGACGCTTGAGCTGTACCAATTCAAAGACCTGACCCGCTACGGCCGCGGCAATGATTTTGCAATAGAAGAGCTATAAAAAAGGGGGCAACAGCCCCCTTTACTTTTAGTACTTAAACTGCTCTTTGAGCTCTCTAAACAGCAGCGCTATTTTTTCTTGTGCGGTGGCTACAACCTGCTCTGTAGGTATGATGGTGGCCTCACTGTCGCGGCGCAGCTTAAACTCAGCCCCGCCATTTTTGAGCGACCGTTTAGAAATGGTAATGCGCAGGGGTATACCAATGAGGTCGGCATCGCTAAACTTCACACCGGGTGTGGCTACCTTGGGCTTGCGGTCGTCAAACAGCACTTCAACACCGGCTGCCTGCAGGGCCTCGTACAATTGCTGGGCCTGTGTGCTTACCTCTTCATTGTCCATCAGGCCCACCAGGTGTACCTGGTAAGGGGCTACCGATATGGGCAGTAACAGGCCCTTATCGTCATGGTACTCTTGCGCCAGGCAGGCAATGAGGCGGCCCAGGCCAATGCCATAGCTGCCCATAATAATGGGTTTGCCCTTACCGTCATTGTCAGTAAAGTAAGCGCCCAGCCCTTCAGTATACTTGGTGCCCAGCTGAAATATATTGCCTACCTCAACACCCCGTACAGAGCGCAGTTTGGCAGCTGGGTTGTCTGTTTCAGGGGTAGGGGCCCCGTCAAAGGCCGAAACAATATCAGCCACATGGTCGGCTTCAAAGTCACGGCCATGGCATACGTTTTTCAGGTGGTAGTCAACCTCATTGGCGCCCAGCACCAGGTTGTTGGTGTTGGCCGCCAGGTCATCGGCCACCACAATGGTTTTGTCACGGTTTACATCAAGTGGTGAGGCATAACCGGGCACCGAGCCTATGGCCTTGATCTCTTCATCAGTGCTGGCGCGCAGGGCTTTGGCTTTAACCAGGTTTTGCAGC
>CAZXTW010000955.1:0-2782 GCA_964643525.1 uncultured Roseivirgaceae bacterium | reverse complement strand
TAACCAAACTTTGGAAAATATGAGTAAGCAATTAAACACACCAAACAAGAAACTCAACCTGGGCAATTTATCAGTAACCAGTTTTGTGACTGAATCACAACAGGTAAACAGCAACACGGTACGTGGCGGGCTTACCGGGTTAACTGTATGCGGCACTACCGACCCAGCATGTGGCACCTCATTAGGCCCTGGCATTACGGCCCCCTGCCGTTTTACTGATAATTGCTAAACGCATTTGATGCCGCGCGCATCAAAGTTCTTATGAACAGTTTTTGGTCCTCAAAATGCCCCGCCCCTGGCGGGGTTTTTTTATGGCATTAACGCGTTGCTTATTTAAAAGGTGAGTCAGGCTCTTTGGCCATTTCTTTATACACCATGCCATCCATCAAGCCGGGGGCCCATTTGTTAAGCCATACGGCCAGCTTGCCCAGGCCTGTGAGTACCACCAGGCGTTTTCTTTTTACAATGGCCCTGTGCACGGCTTTGGCTACGGCTTCGGCACTCATCATTTTGCTTTCGTTGCGGGGCGATTCGCCCTGCTGGCCGCCGCTGGCGTTGAGGGCGTTTTTGCGTATGTTAGATTCAGTAAAGCCTGGGCTGACTACCAGTACATTCACCCCCCGGTGCATCACTTCAGTGCGCAGGGCCTCAAAAAAGCCGTTCATGGCATACTTACTGGCCGTATAGGCGGTGCGGGCGGGGGTGCCCCGGTGGCCGTTAATGCTTGAAATGCCTACTACACTGCCTTTGGTGGCCAGTATATGGGGCAAAGCATACCGGGTGGCATACACGGTGCCCATAAAGTTAATGTCCATCACCTGCCTGAAGGTATCCATTTGCAGGTTTTCAAACAGGGCCCGCATGCCAATGCCGGCATTGTTAATAAGCACATCTATCTGGCCGTATTGTGCTATAGTGGCCTGCACCATTTGCTGGCTGTGTGCTTCAATGCTTACGTCGGCTTCAACCACCAGGTGGTCAATTTGCTGGGCGGCCAGCTGCTGGGCCACAGGTTGCAGGCGGGCTTTGCTGCGGCCCGTGATGACTACTTTGGCACCTGCCTGCCCCATTTCAAAGGCCAGGGCCCGGCCTATGCCCGACGAGGCACCGGTAACAATCACTACTTGGTTTTTCATACGGCGTTTGCTTTTGAAAGAGGCGCAAAGATAGCCGCATTTTTTTGGGCTATACAAGGGTAGCACCGGTGGGGTGCGGCATAGCCAGGCTACCGCTTAGGCAGCTTATAGGCACTTTGCCGCATTGACACTGTTATAATAGGTTGAGCCTGATTAACTTTAGCGGCCTAATGTTTGAGTATAATTTGTTACAAGTAGCTGTTTACGAGCGATTTTTAAAACGGATGCCCCTCTGTATGAAAGTGAATTGCCACATCAAGACCTGTATTGTAGTATTGATTGCCTGTGTATGCAGCCTGTTTGCCACCCCGGCGCAGGCCAATGAGCTGTATGGCCGCATTACCGATGAGGCGGGCGAGGGCCTGCCCTTTGCTTCAGTGTATATTAAAAATACTACTACAGGTACCACCTCTAATATAGAAGGTGATTATACCCTGGCGCTGGCCCCCGGCCAGTACGAGGTGGTGTACCGCTATGTGGGTTACCAGGCCATTACGCAAAAGGTAACGATGGGCACCGCCCGGCAACTGCTGAATGTATCAATGAAGCCCGACGTGGTAGAGCTGCAAACGGTGGTGGTGAATGCCAACGAGAAAGACCCCGCCTACCGCGTAATACGGCAGGCCATTAAAAAGCGCAAAAAACACCTGCGCGAGGTACAGGCCTACAATTGCAATGTGTATATCAAAGGGCTGCAGCGGCTTGACAAAGCCCCCAAAAAGGTGCTGGGCTTTGATATTAACCTGGATACGGGCATTGTGTACCTCTCTGAGTCAATATCTGAGTTTTCGTTTCAGCAGCCTGATAATATTAAGGAGCGCATTATTTCATCAAAGGTAAGTGGCAACAACAATGCATTTAGCTACAACCAGGCCTCGCAAATGCTCATTAGCTTTTATGAAAACGTGCTTTCAGTCAGTGAAATCAGCGAGCGCTCGTTTGTATCGCCCATAGCCAACAATGCCTTTTTGTTTTACCGCTACCAGCTGGATGGTGTCATTTTAAAAGATGACATGATTATTAATAAGATTAAGGTCATGCCCATTAGGCAGTCAGACCCTGTGTTTAGCGGTTATATATATATTATTGAAGATACCTGGCGCATACACAGTGTAGACCTGCTGGTAACCAAGGCCAACCAGATTGAGTTTATTGACAGCCTGCATATTGAGCAGGTGTATGCCCCTACGGCTGAGGATTACTGGATGATGTTTTCGCAAAAGTTTGAGTTTCAGTTTAAAGCGTTTGGGTTTGAGGGCAGCGGTTATTTTGTGGGGGTACACTCAGAGTATGACATTGACCCAACGCTTGATAAAAAGCATTTTAAGGGGGCACAGGTGCTGGTAGAAGAGGGCTCGAACAAGCGCGACAGCCTGTACTGGGAAGAGATAAGGCCCATACCACTGACAGAAATTGAAGAAGAAGATTATATTATTAAAGACAGCCTGCAGGTGGTGCGTACTTCTAAACCCTACCTTGATTCAGTAGACCGGGCTATTAATAAGCTAAGTATTGGCAATGTATTTTTAAGTGGTTACACGTACCAGAACAGTTTTAAGAAGAAGTCGTACACGTTTGACCCCCTGTTTTCTACCCTGCAATACAATACGGTAGAGGGGCTGGTTACCAACCTGAAGCTGACGTAT
>CAZXTW010000954.1:0-2785 GCA_964643525.1 uncultured Roseivirgaceae bacterium | reverse complement strand
GTCTACACTATTGCCAACAATACCATTATTGATTATTACCGCAGGCAGCAGCGCCCTGCCGAAGGCATTGACGATGTAGGCACCCTTGCCGAAGCCAATGAAGCCGACGCAGTGCAGGAGCTAAGCAACTGCATTACCACCTACGTCAATGCCCTGCCTGATGAGTACCGCAGCATTATGACCTTATCTGAACTGCAAAACGTGCCCCAAAAGGCCATTGCCGAGCAGCTGGGCATCAATTACGTAACGGTACGGTCTAAAATACAGCGGGGGCGCAAGAAGCTCAAAGCCTTACTGACCGACTGCTGTGCGGTGCAGCAGGGCCGCAAAGGCAGCATACTGGCCTTTACTGAAAAACACCCCAGCCAAAACAAATGTGGTGGTTGCCATTAAAAAAACGGAGAAAGCCTGCATCATTTTGTAAGGCTTGCGTCTTAGCAGTCAAAAGTTCAATAACCAAACTTGATGATTGCCATGAAGCAAACCACCAAAGCACTCCCTACTTTAATCTTATGCCTGCTAATCGTGCTGTTCACTACCTACCAAGCCACGGCACAAACCAAGGCCAAAGAGGGTAAGGCCTGCCAGCCTAAAGCTGAAACAGCGGGCTGCAAACCTTCAAGCTGCCGGGGCGCGCAAACCAAGTTTGGCGAGGCCAAAGTCATTACCCAGGTACGCCAAAGCCTGATCACCCTCAAGGCTGCAATGGAGCAACATACCGCCCCTG
Source organism: uncultured Roseivirgaceae bacterium (assembly GCA_964643525.1). Lineage (GTDB taxonomy): Bacteria > Bacteroidota > Bacteroidia > Cytophagales > Cyclobacteriaceae > CAZXTW01. The sequence continues at coordinate 2,058 of CAZXTW010000954.1, read as the reverse complement.
CGTTTGCCGAAAGCACCTATAGCATGCACAATATTGTAGGTGATACTGACGATGAAAGCCTGGCCATTATTGCCCAGCATGTAGCCCTGATTGAGCAGGAGTTCAGCACCAAACTAAACCAGCAATTCAAGCCCTTTAGCCTGCCCGACAATAAAGCCAAACAGGTGCAATACCTTGCTGCCCGCATTACCGTTTTACAAGATTTGCTGTAAATGCACAAAAAGCTTATTAGCCTATCAATAGCCTTAAGCTTTGTGGTGCTGTTGGTTACTGGCGCGCTGGCCTACTGGCAACCTTATGCGCGCCCAGTGGCCACCGTGCATACTGCTTTTGGGGTGCTTTTTGCCCTTGGGGCCTTATGGCATTTCAAAAACAACTTCAAAGCCTTGAAGGCCTATGCCAAAACCAGGGCATTGCCTTTGGTAGCTATTATAGGCACTGCCCTGGTTATTAGTGCCGGTTTGCAGCATGCCCCCTTCAGCACCCTAATGGCTTTTGGCGCCCGGCAAAAGGCCGGCCAACCTCAAAGCACCAGCCCTGGCAGTTATGAAGTGATTGAGCTGACAACCGGCAGCAATAACCCTGTGCAATTAACTGTTGACCTGCTGCGTGGCCCCCACTACTGGCACCCGCAAATGGCCATTTGGCTGGAAGATACTGCGGGCAACTACCTGCAAACCCTGTATGTAACCAACGCCACGGCCAAAGGCCTGTTTTATGGGGGGCGCAGCAAAAGCAACTTCAAAACGTTTGATGGCCCAACAGAGGCACAAAACAAGGCAGCCAATGGCTACCGGCGGGTAAATGCCCTGCCCGTATGGAGCCATAAACGGGGTGTACAATATGCTGACGGGCAGTATGTACCTACAGCCAATAACCCACTGCCCGATGGCATGAGCGGGGCTACACTTAGCGACAACTTTCTGCTTACCCTGGGCACAGACTACACGCAGCCCTTTACCCTAAGGCTGGAACTGAACGTAGCCTTTGATGACAATGCATATTATTCAGCGTACGACTACCCTGATGATACCGTATACCACAGCGGCACTGGCCAGCTGGGCCAGCCCTCGGTGGTGTACCAGGCAACCATTAATATGGCAGATGGGCACGACTACTACCTGATGCAGCTGGCTGGCCATGGCCACCACTCGGCCCAAAACGGCACCCTATACCCCAACCTCAGCACACTCACCACCGCCCGCCAACTGGTTGAGCGCATTGTAATTGGGGTAAAACAAAAGGTATCTGGTAATTAGTGTAAAAGTCCAATGATATATGTTAATACGTTAAATGCCTAATGGTACTGAAAAGCCACAGAAAGCATGTATATTGCTGCACATTGTTAATAACTGCTTTACATGCATCAACCATCAGACAAAGACATTTTCATTGACCTGCTCAGTGACTGGGGCTTTAAGTACATCTTCTGGAAACCCGCCAATAAAGACCTGCTGATACACTTGATTAACACCCTGTTGCAAGGCAAAACTGTAATCAAAGACCTGCAATATATGAATGTTGAAAAGCCAGGCAAATACAAAGGCGGCCGAGGCTCGTCATTAGACCTGTATTGCACTACTGATACCGACGAGCATATTGTTATTGAAGTGCAGCGGCATGGTGATGAAGGGTTTATACCCCGTTCGTTATTTTATGCCACCCATATTATTCAAGAGCAGGCCGAAAAAGGAGAGGAATGGCAGTTTAATTTCAAGCCTACTTACATCATAGGCCTGTTAGAGTTTGAGTTGATTCAAGATGAGTCAAAAGAGGTAGTTAGAAGTGTGCGGTTAATTGACGAGACCACGCAGCAGGTAATTTACCCCAACCGTACCTTCATTTATGTAGAATTGCCTAAATTTGATAAAGGGATTCACGAACTTGAAACTGACTTAGACCTGTGGTTGTTCCAGTTTAAAAACCTGTCGCAACTGAAGGCAATACCCAAAGCACTTGATAGTGGTATCTTTCACAAACTAATGATAGAAGCAGAAATGGCTAGAATGACAACCCAGGAACGTATAGAATATATGGGCCGCGTAGGTGCCGAGTGGA
>CAZXTW010000953.1:0-2786 GCA_964643525.1 uncultured Roseivirgaceae bacterium | reverse complement strand
GCTGTGCCAGTGCTTGCTGTGGTGCACAGCCGGGGCTTTCTTTTCAAGGGCTTCTGCTTCGGCATCTTCATTGGCAATGAAGTTGCCTTGCTTGGCGGTTTGTATCAGGTTGTAGCTCATGGTAATGGCCCCTACCAGGTATAGCGCGCCACCTACAGCCCTGAATGCGTACATGGGTATAATCTGGGTTACTGTTTCCAGGAAGTTGCCGTATTGCAGTATGCCATCGGCAGTAAACTCTTTCCACATTAAGCTTTGGGTAAAGCCAGCCCAGTACATTGGCAGGGCGTAGAATACAATGCCCAGGGTGCCAACCCAGAAGTGGAAGTTGGCCAGCTTAACAGACCATAGTTTGGTGCCCCACATTTTAGGTACCAGCCAGTACAGCATGCCAAAGGTCATGAAGCCATTCCAGCCCAGGCCCCCAATGTGTACGTGGGCCACAATCCAGTCAGTAAAGTGGGCAATGGCGTTTACGTTTTTCAATGACAGCAGTGGGCCTTCAAGGGTAGCCATACCATAGGCAGTAACTGCCACCACCAAAAACTTCAGTACAGGTTCTTCACGCACTTTATCCCAGGCGCCACGCAGGGTAAGCAGGCCGTTGAGCATACCACCCCATGAAGGTGCAATGAGCATAATAGAGAACACCACACCCAATGACTGGGCCCAGTCTGGCAAAGAGGTGTATAACAGGTGGTGCGGCCCTGCCCAGATGTAGATGAATATTAATGCCCAGAAGTGAATGATAGACAAGCGGTAGGAGTAGATAGGCCTGTTGGCTGCCTTGGGCAGGAAGTAGTACATTAAGCCCAGAAAGGGGGTGGTTAAGAAAAATGCCACCGCATTGTGGCCATACCACCACTGCACCAGGGCATCTTGCACACCGGCAAACATTGAGTAGCTTTTCATGGCTGAAACGGGCATCTCAAAAGAGTTAACCACGTGCAGCACCGCTACAGTAATGAATGTGGCGATGTAAAACCAGATGGCCACGTACATGTGGCGCTCGCGCCGGCGTAGTATGGTGCCAATCATGTTAATGCCAAACACTACCCAAATTAGTGTAATGGCAATGTCAATAGGCCACTCTAGTTCAGCATATTCTTTACTGGTGGTGTAGCCCAGTGGCAGCGATATGGCCGCTGCTACTATAATGAGCTGCCAGCCCCAGAAGTGCACCCAGCTGAGTACATCACTGTACATACGGGTTTTGAGCAGGCGCTGCATCGAGTAATAAATACCCGCAAACGCAGCGTTGCCTACAAACGCAAAAATGACTGCATTGGTGTGCAGCGGGCGAATGCGACCGAAAGTAGTATACTGTAAACCAAAATTAAATTCTGGATAAATAAGCTGGATGGCTACCGTAAGGCCTACCAGCATGCCCACCAGTCCGAATATGACCGTGGCGACGATGAAGTACTTGACAATTTTATTGTCGTAGCTGAACTTGTCTAGTGGCATGGCTTATCATGTTTTTTAAATGACAATATGATGCGAATCTAATAGAAGGTGCCTGGGCTACCGATGATGCCTGTTAACTGAAAAAGTGACTTTTATCAGTGTTTGGCTTTGGTGCTTTCAGGCTTGTTTTTTTTCTTTTCTGCGGGGGCGTCATCAACTAAAATGCGCACTGATGGCGAATAGGTATCGTCATACTGACCTGAGCGAATGGCCCAGACAAATACGATAAGAAAACCTGTGGCAATGAGTATGCTACAGGCAATGAGTAGTACGATTATTTTCATGTTTGCAGGTGTTTAGCATGCATGGCCCTGGAGTATTTAATTAGTTGAGTTGCTTCAGGCGTGCGGCCACGTAAACAGCTGCCGTGGTAAACAACACCACGGTTATGCTACTGACCGGCATCAGTATGGCGGCAACAATGGGGTTAAGCTGGCCCGAAACAGCAAAGCTGAGCCCCACTACGTTGTATAGAAATGACAGGACAAAGCCCATGCGCACAATGCCTTCGCCCTGGCGGGCCAGGGCCAGCAGGCGGTGTAGCTGGTTGAGCGACTGGCCCTGTAAAATGGCATCGCTGGCCGGGGTAAAGTAGTTGTGGCCGTTGTTTACAGCTATGCCCGCATCGCTTTGTTGCAGGGCACCAGCATCGTTTAGGCCATCGCCCACCATAAGCACATGCTGCCCTTTTTGCTGTAGCGCCTTAATGAACTGCAGTTTATCTGCCGGGCTTTGTTTAAAGTGCATGCTGCCTGCCTCAGTAAAGTACTGTTGCAGGTGCTGGCGTTCGCTGTCATTATCGCCAGAAAGCAGCATAAGCCTGTACTTTTTGGCAGTGAGGTTTTTAATGAGGCTGGCCAGCCCCTTTTTGTAGCGTGTAGTAAAGCTGTAGTAGCCAAGGTACTGGCCGTCAATGCTAATGTGCACCTCGGTATTCTGGTGCATGGCGCTGGCCTCAACGGGGCTATTACCCGTAACCCAGGCCCGGCTGCCTACCTGCACCAGCTGCCCGTTTACCTGTGCCTCAATGCCCTTGCCTGGCACTTCGTGGTAGTTGGAAGCCTGCTTTTTGGTGGCTATGCCTGATGCCTGCAGGTGCTGGTGTAACGCACTGCTTAGCGGGTGGATGCTTTGCGCCAGCACAGCCCCCAGCATATGCTGCTGCGCACCAGTTAGCGGCTGGCCATGATATTGTGGCTGTTTGCCGCTAAGGGTAATGGTACCGGTTTTATCAAAGATGACCGTGTTGATTTGTTTTAACCGGTCAATTACCATAGTGTTTTTGAGAATTCTGAAAAGGGATTTGGCAATCAAATTTT
>CAZXTW010000952.1:0-2798 GCA_964643525.1 uncultured Roseivirgaceae bacterium | reverse complement strand
GCCTTACCCCGGTTGTGGCCCCCCTAACCCACAGCGGCAGTGGCCAGTTGTTCAACACCAATGCAGATACCATGGCCGCCACCCTGGCCATGGCCCTTGCCGGGCAATACAACACCACCCTGTATTACTGCTTTGAAAAGCCTGGGGTGCTGGCCAACCCGGCCAATGATGCCAGTGTTATTAAAAAACTAACCCCGCAAAACTACCAGCAATACAAAGCCAACGGCACCATTAGCGCAGGCATGCTGCCCAAGCTCAGCAACGCCTTTGCTGCCCTGCAGCAGGGGGCACGGCACGTCATGATTGGCAGCCCCCAGGCCTTTATACATAACCCAAAACCTTTTACCGGTACCTTACTATGCAATCAGTAACTTCAGTAACCAATAGCAGCAGGCCTCAGGCCCTGGCCCAGCAGCCTGCTGTAAAACAGTTAACCCAGCAGGCCATTAACCTGTTGCAGCAGCTCATTGCCACACAGTCGTTTTCCGGGCAGGAAGAGGGCACCGCCCAGCTGCTGGCCAACTTCCTGGCGCAGCACGGGGCCACCCCCCAGCGCAAGGGCAACAACATATGGGCCGTGGCCACCAACTGCCCCAAGGGTGCCCCCGTGGTGCTGCTTAACTCACATCATGATACTGTTAAGCCCGGCAAAGACTGGCAGCAAGACCCCTTTACGCCCACCCTTGATGGCGATAAACTGACAGGCCTGGGCAGTAATGATGCCGGTGCTTCTGCCGTAAGCATGCTGGCTACTTTTGTTTACCTGGCACAGCTGCCCGCCTTGCCTTACCAGCTGGTGGTAGCCATTACAGCAGAAGAAGAAAACTCTGGCGCCAACGGGGTAAGGTCTATTCTGCCCCTGCTGCCCACCCCCTGGCTGGGGCTGGTGGGTGAGCCTACCGGCATGCAAATGGCTGTGGCAGAAAAAGGGTTGATTGTACTAGACTGCCAGGCACAGGGCAAAACCGGCCATGCCGCCCGCAATGAGGGGGTGAATGCCCTATACAAAGCGGTTGATGACATTAACTGGCTGCGCAACTACACCTTTACTGATGTTTCTGATACGCTGGGCCCCGTAAAAATGACCGTTACACAAATAGAGGCCGGCCAGCAGCACAACGTAGTGCCGGCCACCTGCCGCTTTGTGGTTGATGTGCGCACCAACGATTGCTACACCAACCAGGCCATTATTGAAATTATCAAAAGCCACATCAGTGCTGAAATAAGCCCGCGCTCATACCACCTCAACTCATCTTCAATACCCTTAACGCACCCCGTTGTGCAGGTAGGCCAGGCACTGGGGCTTAGCCATTATGGTTCGCCAACCCTGTCAGACCAGTCGGTAATGGACTTCACCACCATGAAAATCGGCCCCGGCCAGTCGGCGCGCTCACATACTGCTGGCGAGTACATATACCTTTCTGAAATACAACAAGGTGTTGCCACATACATTGCCCTGTTAGAAGCCCTCTTGCCGGCATAATGCGTTGGGCCATGTGCCTAACGCGCCAAAATTCAGTGCATTTTATGGCTTACCCCTGCTTTATGCAAGGGTGCATGACGGTTTTGTGTGTTAACTATCAAAAATACCCCTGTTACCATTGGGTAGTCATGTAAGTTGTGGGTGGTTTATGGCAGGTGTATAGGGGTTAAATTATGTTACAACATATATATAGTTGTGTTGGGTAGCTAATATTGGTATATAGAATAAAGTATATTTTATGTGGTTTGTGCGTTAGTAGTGCGGTTTGCTTTGTTTTATTCTCTATTGTGTCAACTTAACATGCAAATATCTCGGCCAATTCGCAACGGCACGTCGTGTGCAGATTACGGTGGTTTGTCGTTGTTTTGACATTATTCATCGAAACCGCATGTAAGTAAGCGGGATGGTTAGCACGATTTTACATATCTTTAATTAACATTCAATTAACAAGCAGCGGCAAATAACCAGATTTAACATCACTCTTTTCCGCAACCGAAATTGTAAAACTCTCTGCCTCTGGTAAACAAATGTTACTAACCCATGAATGAACCGCTTCTGAATGAATTTGTTGATGTATACTTTAATGAGCGTAGTAGGCTGATCTACTTAAACTGGAAGGGCTACCAAACGCTCACTTCCGTGCAGGCGGGCTTAGTCAAAGCTTTAAAGCTGATAGAACAGTCTAAGTCTCCGTACATCCTCAGCAACCATCAAACCATGTTGGGCACAGTCACTATGGCCCACAACTGGATTGAACAGATATGGAAGCCGAGGGCCTTACAATCTGGCTGTAAAGCGTTTGCGTTAATTTATGCTTATGACGCCTTTACGCGCTTTTCTACTGATCAAATGGCCAGAATTGTCGATGGGGGCATCAGTGCGCATGCCTTCTATGATCCAAATACTGCAAATGCGTGGTTATGCTCTGTACGTGATGCCGGCGAAGCCGCCTAGCGTACCATAATGTTTTGTTTTGGCTTAGTTTGACCTAAAAAGCCCTGCTGTTAGCAGGGCTTTTTGTTTGTTTGGGCGGCTGCCCGTTTCATTTTTCTGCTATGTTGGTTGTAAAAATGTGCTAATTCATTAAAAATAGTTCGTCAGTACAGGGGTAATGATTAATTTGTGCCTTAACATGGAATCAGACATTATCCAAAAGGCGCAGGCCTACGTTACTGGCTTACTGAATAACGAGCTGCCAGACCAATATTGTTACCATAACCTGGCCCATACCCAGCGGGTAGTCAATGCTGCCATTGAAATTGGCCAGCAAAGTGATTTGCCAGCTGCCGACCTTGAGGTGGTGGTGCTGGCTGCC
>CAZXTW010000951.1:0-2799 GCA_964643525.1 uncultured Roseivirgaceae bacterium | reverse complement strand
ACTGCATTGTTTACAGGCATTTGCAACATAGTAGCTTAAGTAAGTGTTAACCAGCCCCCACTATAAAAAATAATGTAGCCTGCCGGTAGCAGGCATAAAATTAGCCCGCACCTGGTAGTTGCCAAGGGTGCGGGCCTGTGGTATGGTTAAGCGTTGCGTTGGTATTTGGGGCGGCGAAGTTAACCGGCCTGTTGCTGCTGCTGTTGTTTTTCATAGGCCTGGCACTCAATGAGGGCTTTTTGGGCGGCCTCGCTCAGCTCTTCATTTTGTGAGCGTGCGGCACGCTGCAACAGGGTTTTGAGCTCGGCATCATGCGGGTATATAATGCCCTGCAAGGCCAGGCAGGCAAATACCTGGTGCCTTTCTTCGGCCGTGTTGAGCTCTTTCACCACAAAGTCGCGGTGCACTTCCAGAAAGTGGTTTTCAAGCTCAAGCACCTGCTCGCAAATTTCTCTAAGGGCCTCCTGGTCGGCCTCGCTGGTGGGTATTTCAGAGTTCCACTTGGTGCGGCACAGGTGGTAAATATCTTCAATTAGGGCCGACCATTCATCGCCAATAGAGCTGCGGTATAACGATACGGCATGACGCTTGGGCACAGCATATTGGCGTGTTTTGAATGAAATTAGTGCTGCGGTAATGCGCAAGACTACGCTAATGAGTACTTTGGTTTGGGGTTTTTGTTCTATGCGGTCGTAGGCATAACCATAGTATTTGTCAGTAGGGTCAGGGTATTGAATAGGGTATACCAGTTGCTTGGTGCGGCGTGCGGTGTAGGCCATTTTAGAGATGGTATCGCCATACATGCACTGTCGTGTGTAGGTTTCAATGGATATGAGCCTGATTTCTTCGCGGATGTCTTCACCACACAGGTGTACACTGCACAGCTTGAGGCCTACATCAAATTTACGTACCACATCTTCGCCAATGCCGGTGTAATCAAGGTTAACAGGTATAAAGGTAGAGATGTTGGCCGCTACTTCTTTTAGTTTGTAAAACTCTTCTTTGCTGATGTTGTTTTTGAATATAATGGTCAGGTCAACATCGCTATTGGGGGTAGCGGTGCCATCAGTATAACTGCCTATGAGGTAAACAGAGTGAATGCGATCTGGAAAGGCTAATTCAACGAGGTTGATTGAACCTCTCAGGATTTCGTCTACCATGGGGCAGCCGTTGGGGTTTAAAGCCGCTATGCTATTCATAATATTGAAGCTTAGTGTTGCCGGAACTATCTCTTGTGTTTTCAGTAGATATAACCGGTAAAGCCATACCTTGTTTAGAAATTGCAAATATTTTTTTATTATAACAATAACACTGAATTGGTTACCTGCTGTGCCTGCTGGTGTTAGCATGCCTTGAGCCACCTATGGATGCATTATGATAGTGGGGCCCGCCTAAATTCTAAGATTATATGTAGCATTTTATAACATTACACTAACCGTGCAGCGCAACAGCCAAAAACCGGAGGTCTAAGTGTATTGCCCAATGCGTATGTACTTTCGAACCAATGGCATGGCTGTAAGGTTTATTAGGTAATGCCAGTTGGCAGCTGTAGGCATTGTAGATGTAATTGCCTATTTTTAGTTGATTTTTGATTTGTATTGCGTAGCTATGACTGTTTGCGAAGAAAAGATAGATTGCCTCGGTAACACCCTGCCAGATTATGATGATTTGAGTCTGGAAGCATTGGATGAGGCGTTGGAGAGCCCCCGGAAGCCAGCCCACCAGGCCGGCAAACAAATGTATTTGAAAGGCATGAAGGCCCGCACCAAGGCCAATATGATGCAAAGTGATAAGACCAGGAAGAAGTTTAACTTAATTGCTGATTATTATTTTGAAGCGGCCAAGACGTTAAAAAAAGGCCAGCCCCTTACAGATATAGACCCGCAAGATAACTGACCTTTATTGACCAACGCCTGCCCGCCTGCTTTTACAAAGCAGGGTTTAAGCGCCAGCCATACGTACTATTGAAGGCACAAATGCCCCCAATACCTGCACCAATTGCTGTTGTGCCTCCATTACTTTGTGAATGTTTTTATACACACTGGGGGCTTCATCAACCCCACCGCCTAACAAAGTAACTTTAGCCTGTTGCAAATCGCGCTCAAGATCGGCCGGCTCAAGCACCAGCCGTGCTTCTGCCCTAGAGTAGGCGCGCCCCGCCCCATGTGATGCCGACTGTAGCGCCCCGGCATGGCCTTTGCCTTTTACAATGTAACAGGGCGAAGCCATTGAGCCCGGTATGATGCCCAGCTGGCCGCTGGCGGCCGGTGTGGCGCCTTTGCGGTGCACAATGTATTGCTGCCCGTTGGGCTGTGTTTCGCGCCAGGCAAAGTTGTGGTGGTTTTGCACCTTTGCTATTACCTGCGCGCCCAGGGCGCGTACCATGCGCTGGTGTATCTGGTCATGGCAGGCTGTGGCATAATGGCCAGCCAGGTTCATGGCCGCCCAGTACGCATCGCCCGCTTCAGTGCCCAGCTCAAGCCACGCCATGTGCTGCAGCTGGCCAGGCAGCTTGCAGTTGTAGGTGGCCACTTTGCTGTAGTATTTGGCCAGGTTGGCCCCCAGCCCACGGCTGCCTGAATGTGACAGCAGGGCCAGGTAGTGGCCAGGCGCCACGCCCAGGTCGGGCTGGGGCGCATTGAACTGTACGGTGCCGAACTCTACAAAGTGGTTGCCACTGCCCGAGGTGCCTATTTGGCGCCAGGCCATGTCTTTTAAGCGTTTGGCGGTGCCCAGTTCATTAAACTCGGGCCGCTCAAGCACTGCATGGTCCATGGGCCTGCTAAAGGTGTCATTGCC
>CAZXTW010000950.1:0-2800 GCA_964643525.1 uncultured Roseivirgaceae bacterium | reverse complement strand
CCCCGTCAGTAGCGTCTACACAGCTGACGGCACTGCCGTTGAAGTTGCTGGTGACAGCAGCAGTAAAGGTAACCGGTGCCGGGGCGGTAATGGTTATGCTGGTGGTGGCCTGGCAGTTGTTGCGGTCGGTCACCAGCACGCTGTAGGTACCAGCGGCCAGCGCCCCGAATACAGGCGACTGCTGGAAGTTGGTGCCGTTGTCAATGCTGTAGGCATAGGGTGCGGTGCCCCCGCCAGCGGTAATGGTCACTTCAGCATCGGCTGCTTCAGCACAGCTGAGCGCGGCCCCGGCAAAGTTACTGGTAATGGCAGCGGTGGCCTGTAGCTCCTCCGGTTGTTCCAGTAAAAGCCTTTCCTGCAAGGAACAGCCGTTGGCATCAGTAATGGTGAGGGTGTAGGTGCCTGCGCCCAGGTTGCTGAGTATGTTGCCGCCGCCCAGCAGGGTGCCGGCCTCGTTGGCCCATGCTATGGTATAAGGTGTGGTGCCGCCTTGGGGGGTAATGGCCATGCGGCCGTCAGTAGCGCCAAAGCAGGTTGGGGTTACCTGTTCTGCCAGGACAAAGTCAAGCGCATCGGGCTCAGCCAGTATAAAGCTTTCTGTGGTGGTACAGCCGTTGCCGTCAGTCACGGTTACGGTATAGGTACCAGCGGCCAGGCCTGCCCTGTCAGGGCTGTTGGCCGTAGCATCGTCAGCCCAGCTGAAGTCATAACCGCCGGTGCCACCGGTGGCCACAACGGTCAGGGTGCCGTTGGCTTCGCCGGCACACAGGGGTTCGTTGGCTTCCAGCAGGGTAATTTCGAGCTCGCCGGGCTGCTCAATGGTGACAATGCCCGAGGTGTTGCAGCCGTTGGCGTCAGTCACGGCCACGGTATAATCACCGGCAGTAAGGCCGGTCAGGGTGGCGGTGGTGTCGCCCGTATTCCACAGGATGCTGAAGGGCGCAGTGCCGTCAGCAATGGTCACGGTTACTGCGCCATCGGCCCCTGCAAAGCAGGTCACGGCTGTGGCAGCAAAGGTAAGGGTTGGCGGTATTGTAGTAGGTATGTTGACTGCCTCTGTGAGGGTACAGCCGTTGGCATCGGTTACGGTCAGGTCATAAAACACATTGCCGGCCACGTTGCTAATGGCCTCGGTGGTGCCTACTACGGTGCCCTGGTCGTTCTGCCACAGGTAGGTGTAGGGGTCAGTGCCGCCTGTGATATTGGCAGCTACAGCCCCGCTGTTGGTCAGGCAGGTGGCGGCCACCAGGTCAGTAAAGGCAATGGCCAGCAGGGCCGGTTCATCTAAGGTAACGGTGCCAGCGCTTACGGTGCAGCCGTTGGCATCTTGCACCTGTGCCTGGTACTGGCCGGCCCCCAGGCCGGTAAAGAGGGCTGAAGTCTGGAAGGTGGCCCCATTGTCAACAGAATAGCTGAGGCGGCCGGTGCCCCCGGTAGCGGTAAGCTGTATGGCCCCGTCAGTGGCCCCGGCACAGCTGACGGCCTGCCCGTTGTAGTCAGTAGCAACGGCTGCGCTGGCTACCAGCTGGGCTGGTGCGGTCAGGGTGGCGGTATCAGTTACAGTGCAGCCGTTGGCATCGCGCACGGTAATGGTGTACCGGCCTGCGCCCAGGTTGTTGAATATGGGCGAGGTTTGCCTGGTGGTGCCCCCGTCAATGCTGTAGGTATAGCCGCCTGTACCGCCTGAGGCTGTTACGGCAATGCTGCCGTCAGTAGCCTCAGCACAGGAGAGGTCAGCCCCGTTGTAGAAGGAGGTGACTGCGGCTGTTGCTTCTAACTGCTCAGGCTGGGTTAAGGTGAGGCTTGCCTGCAAAGAACAGCCGTTGGCATCGGTAACGGTGGCGGTGTAGGTGCCCGCCACCAGGCCGGTGCGTGTGGCACCGGTGGCGCTGGCATCGTCAGCCCAGGTATAGGTATAAGGGGCTGTACCGCCAGCGGGTTGCAGGGCAATGCTGCCATCGGCCGCGCCAAAGCAGGTAGGCATGCTGAGGGCAGGCGTGTACGACAGTACCTCTGGTTGTTCCAATAAAAGCCTCTCTTGCAAAGAGCAGCCGTTGGCATCGGTAATGGTAACGGTGTAGGTGCCTGCTGCCAGGCCGGTGCGTGTGTTGCCTGTTGCCGTGCTGTCGTCAGCCCAGGCGTAGGTGTAGGGTGCCGTGCCACCGGTGGTGTTTACGGTGATGGCCCCGTCACTCTCACCAAAGCAGCTGGGCAGGGTATTGCTGGCTGTGATGGCTACTGCGTCTGGCTCAGTAATGGTTACCTGGCCGCTGGCTTGGCAGCCGTTGGCATCGGTAATGGTTACTGATACGGTGCCTGCTGCCAGGCCTGTTACGGTGGCGGTGGTATCATTGGTACTCCAGGCAATGGTATACGGTGCTGTGCCGTCAGTAATGGTTACGGTGGCTGTGCCGTCAGCATCGCCATGACAGGTGGTGGCGGTACTGGCCAGGGCTACGCTGGGCGGTGCAATGACAGCCAGTGTAGCAATGGCGGTGGCGGTGCAGCCGTTGGCGTCAGTTACTGTCAGGGTGTAGAAGCTGCCGCCCGCCACATTGGTGAGGTTGGCGGTGGTGGCTACTACGGTGTTGGTGCTGTTGCGCCATGCGTAGGTATAGGGGGCTATGCCACCGGCAATGGTGGTGGTGGCCCCGGCGTTGTTTTGCCCGCAGGTGGCATCAGTCTGTGTGGCAATGGCTGCTGTAAGTGCTGTAGGCTCAGTAATGATTAGGGTATCTGCCACGGTGGTGCAGCCGTTGGCATCGCGCACCATCAGTACGTAGGTGCCAGCGGTAAGGCC
>CAZXTW010000949.1:0-2800 GCA_964643525.1 uncultured Roseivirgaceae bacterium | reverse complement strand
ATTGATTAGTCTCGTTAAATAAATAAGATTTTACTGTATTATAGTGGGTATGCCTGCTTTTGTGGTTTAATGAAAAAAAGCAGAAAAAATACCGCAGCGGCAACTACACCAAAGGCAGCAGCCGTTAAAAAGGCTATTTTGGGCGTATACTGCTGCCATAGGGTGCCCATAAGTACTGAGGCCAAAAGCAGGCCCAGGCCCATCCACATATCATACATGCCAAAGGCTGTTCCGCGGCGGGTCACAGGGGCCAGGTCAGCCACAAAGGCTTTAAATACCCCTTTGGTAAGGCCATACTGAATGCCGTATGCTAAAAACAAGGCCCACACGTGCCACTGCAAACTGGCAAAGGCAAAGCAACCGTAAATGATTGCCTGGTACAGGCAGGCCGCCAAAATAACCGGCTTGCGCCCCTTACTGTCTGAAAGGGCCCCCAGCTTTGGCGCTGCCAGGGCACATACCCCATTATAAGCAGCCCATAGTACAGGCAACCAAAACAAAGCAATGCCCACTTCAGAAGCCTTGAGCAATAGAAATGCGTTAGAGGCATTGCCCAGCATAAATAAAAAACCTACTATGATAAAGCGCTTGAGGTATTGCTGGTTTTGCAATGAGTTACGGTGCCCCCCTTTGGCTTTGTGTTTTGGCTGGGCAGGCAATACCTGCACATTTTTAATAAAGAGCAGGGCCAGCAGGCCGGGCACCGCCGCACATAAAAATACCAGCCGCAGGTTGCCTGGGAAAAAGTACAGCAACCCCATGGCCACCAGGGGGCCTGCAAATGAGCCAATGCGGTCATAAGCTCTGTGCAGGCCAAAAGCTATACCATGGTGGCTTGGGGCAACTGAAGCGCTAAGCAGCACATCGCGCGGGGGGTTGCGCACTGCTTTGCCTACCCGCTCAATAAACTTCACAGCCAATACATGCCCCCACACCTGTGCAAAAAATAATATGGGTTTGGCCAGGGCTGAAAGGCCGTACCCTATAAACACCAGCAGTTTGTATTTTTTGTATTTATCAGTAAGCTTACCTGCCCAGGCCTTGAAGGTTTCTGCGGTGGCTTCGGCTATGCCTTCAATAATACCAATATTGCTTACGCTGGTGCCCAGCTGCAGCAAAAACTCAGGTATGAAGGGGTATATCATTTGGCTGCTCAGGTCAGTAAGCATTGATACCACGCCCAATAAAGTAATGTTTTTGTGTAGCCGCATGGCCCGCAAGGTAAGCATGGCCCTAAAAAAAAGCCACCCCATGTAGTATTGGGGTGGCTTGACATGTGTTGTGTTGTTTAATGGCAGTTTAGCTATCGGCCCAGCCAGCCTGGCCAGGTATGCGGTCAGTTGGCATACCCAAAAACCAGCTAGGGTATTCAGGGGCCAGGGCGCTCACTTCGTCAAGGCGCGTCATCTCCTCCTCTGTCAGGGCTACGTCCACGGCTTTCAGGTTATCTTCAAGCTGGTGGGGCTTTTTGGCGCCAATAATAACGCTGGCCACACCAGGTTTGTGCAGCAGCCAGGCCAGGGCTATACGGGCCACAGAGGCTTCGTGGTTTTTGGCTACATCGGCCATTACATCTACAATATCGTAGGCCTTGTCTTTATTTATTGGGGGAAAGTCAAAGCTGGCCCGCCTGTCGTCTTCACTACCAGCCTTTTCGCGGGTAAACTTACCACTCAAGAAACCACCTGCCAGGGGGCTCCAGGGCATAATGGCCAGGTTCTGGTCAAGGGCCATGGGCACAATTTCGCGCTCAAGGTCACGCCCACCAATTGAATAGTATACCTGGGCCGACTTGAACTCGTTCCAGCCATGCTTTCTTGAAATTTCCAGTGCTTTTACTGTTTCCCAGGCGGTTAGGTTGCAGTACCCAATGTACCGCACTTTGCCTTGCGTTACCAGGTCGTCAAGGGCGCGCAGGGTTTCTTCCCATGGGGTGTAGGGGTCGTTCGTATGTATCTGGTACAGGTCAATATAGTCTGTGCCCAGGGCTTTCAGGCTGGCTTCTGCCTGCTCAATAATGTGGTGGCGCGTAAGGCCTACACCATTGGCATTGTCGCTCATTCTGAAGCGTACCTTGGTGGCCACAATCACATCCTTGCGGCGGTCGCCAAGGGCTTTGCCCAGCATTTCTTCACTTTCGCCTTTGGCATATACGTTGGCCGAATCAAAGAAGTTAATGCCCCCATCAATGGCCTGATTGACCAGTGCTGTGGCATCGGCCTGGCGCAGGGCGCCAATGGCTTCAAATACACCTTCGCCACCGAAGGTCATGGTGCCCATACATAACTCTGATACGTACAGGCCGGTGTTACCGAATAATCTGTATTTCATGATTAGATTAGAATAGTTAATTGAACGATCATTTATTTTAAGTGTAAATTTTTTAAGTTGCCAAGGCCTGCCACGTACACTTTGCCGCCAGCGCCAACTCTTCCTCACTCCACTGCCCGTGGCCGGCAATGGTTTGTTTTACCATGTCATTTAATGGGGGGTGTATGTATACCAGCAGCAGGTCAAGGGGCATTTTTTTGATATCACCTTTTTCAATGCCTTTTTTAAAGAAGTCAAGCATGGGCCTGAACTGTTTCATCCCTTCTTCTTTAGAAAACTGGGTAATGAATGGGCTGTGCCTGAATTGCTCAAGGTAACCAAACTCACACCTGTGCTGCAAAATACTTTCGTAATAATTGCGCCAAATTACCTTAAAGCCCTGTTCGGTAGTCATATAAGGCTTTACTCCCTTAAGCAGGTCTTTGCTTACCAGCTCTTTTAAGTCAAGGTACAACTGGTTGAGTATGGC
>CAZXTW010000948.1:0-2805 GCA_964643525.1 uncultured Roseivirgaceae bacterium | reverse complement strand
ACTGGTTTTGATGCGGCATTAACCACAATTGCACCCCCCGGCCCGCTTGTTTTACCCTGAACGCATTCAGGTGGTTTATTTAGGGCCGTAAGTACAAAAATAAAAAACCCGCAGCAACTTATGGTGTCCTGCGGGTTACATAACGAAGCGGGGCTTCTATTTGTTCAGTTCGGTAAAGTGCTTGTAAAAGGCCACAATGGTTTCAATACCCAGCATATAATTCTGCACACCGTAATGCTCATTGGGCGAGTGGATCAGGTCAGAATCTAACCCAAAGCCCAGCAGCAGGCTGTCAAGCTTCAGCTCATCCTTAAACAACGATACAATAGGTATGCTGCCACCATCACGTGTGGGTATTGGGGTTTTGCCCCATACCTCTTTATAGGCTTCGGTAGCTGCCTTGAACGATACTGAGTCGGTAGGCGTAACCGCTGCCTGGCCGCCGTGGTGGGTAATGACGTTAACAGTCACATAATCGGGCGTAACGGCATTAAAGTGTGCCTTAAATAATTCTTCAATCTCCTTATGGTCCTGGTCAGGCACCAGGCGCATGCTTATTTTGGCGCTGGCCTTTGAGGGCAGCACTGTTTTGGCCCCTTCGCCAGTCCATCCGCCCCAAATGCCATTCACATCAAGGGTGGGGCGCACGCCCACGCGCTCAAGGGTGGTATAGCCTTTTTCGCCTTTCAGGGCTTTTACGCCCAGGGCGGCTTTGTACTCACCTTCATTATAAGGGGCACTGTTCAGGGCTTCGCGCTCGGCTGCACTCAGCTCGGCTACCTTATCATAAAAGCCGGGTATCTGTATGCGGCCGTCGGCATCCATCATATCGGCAATAAGCTGGCTCAACACATTAATGGGGTTGGCCACGGCACCGCCGTACACGCCCGAGTGCAGGTCGTGGCTGGGGCCGGTTACCTCTACCTCCATATAGCACATGCCACGCAGCCCTACCGTAATAGAGGGGTGCTCAAGGCTAATAATGCTTGTATCAGAAATAAGCATCACATCGCCCTGCAGCAGCTCGGCGTGCGCTTTTACGAAAATATCCAGGTTGTCAGAGCCTACCTCTTCTTCGCCTTCTATCATAAACTTCACGTTGCAGGGCAGGCTTTCGGTTTGCATCATAGTTTCAAAAGCCTTTACGTGCATGTAGGCCTGGCCTTTGTCATCGCAGGCGCCGCGGGCGTAAATTTTGCCGTCACGTATTTCAGGCTCAAAGGGCGGGGTAGTCCACAAATCTAACGGCTCTGGGGGCTGCACGTCGTAATGACCATACACCACCACAGTGGGCAGGGCAGGGTCAATCATTTTATCAGCATATACAATGGGGTAGCCAGCTGTTTCATACAGCCGTACATTCTCGGCCCCTGCGCTTTCGAGCTTTTCTTTCAAAAAAAGGGCGGCATTTCTCACATCGTTTTTGTGCTCACTTTTGGCACTTACTGACGGAATGCGCAGCCAGTCGAGCAACTCTGCTATAAACCGTTCCTGATTGGATTGTATGTAGTCTTTAGGAAGCGTTTGTAGCGATTCGTTCATATGGGTCGTTGTTTTAAACTGTTAATATGTGGGCGGCGGCACTGGCTGGTATTGAGCCAATAGCACGCCAGACGGCGAACAAATTTAGCCAAATAATATCAAATAGCTTGTTTATCGGTATAATCCTGTGTGCCACAATGGCCCCCGTTGGCACAGGCTTTGCTTTTGTTTATGGGTACCAATGTGTAGCTTTGAAGAATAATGGCGTTAGTAAACAGAAATTTTCGTGCTTTGCGGTTAGATAAGGGGCTGAGCCAGTCTGACTTTGCCAAGCAGTTTAGCCTTACCATTAATAAGGTAGCTGCCTATGAGCTGGCCACCGAGCCACGCATTGCCACCGTACTGTTGGTATGTAGCCATTATGACCTTGACCTTGAGGAGTTTCTGACCAAGGAGTACGAAATTATTAAGCAAAAGGCGCTGCTGTTTCAAGAGCAGGCCAGCCCTGAGAATGTAATTTACAAGGTGCCCAGCCGGCACAAAGAGCAGTTTATTAACGATGAAGAACGGGCCGAATACTGGCGCAAGCAGTACTTTGCCCTGCTTGAAGGCTACCAGGGCGCCCAGGTAAAGCTCAATAAACTACAGAGCGACCTGATAGAGCTAAAACACTTTTTAAAGAAAGAATTCAAAATTACTGATAAAGAGCTGGGCTAGCTCTACACACCCTTTGGCCCTGCCAACCGCACCCTTACCTTTTGTACTACATTTTTTACCACTTTGTAACAGCACAGTACATCCGCTTACTTTACCCTGTAAAATGTTGTTTACTTTGGCGGCCTGTCAATTAACAATGATCAATTAATAATGAATAGGCCTACTGAGTGAAATATTGGCAGCGATATTCATTATTTATTGTTAATTATTCATTAATGTAGCGCATATTGGACAAGCGTTAGAGAACAAAACATCACTACGGCACGTTATCAAAACAATTGAACGTGTTGATCAAAAAACTGGGAGGTACGCCATGTCAGCATACGATGAATTAATTGCAGAAGGTATCGCGAAAGGCGAAGCTAGAGCCATAGCCAAAGGTGAAGCTAGGGGCATAGCCAAAGGAAAAGCTGAAATGATTATTGCCTTGCTGAGGATAGGCAAGCTGAATACCGCCGATATTGCTGAAGCCGCAGGAGTAGCTGAAGCGTACGTTTTTCAGCTTAAAGATGGCCAAAATATATGAGGTTGAACTGGTTATACATTAAAGGTGCTAACGATAATCTTGCTCATTAAAAATATACCCCTTTCTCACAGACCCCTGTA
>CAZXTW010000947.1:0-2817 GCA_964643525.1 uncultured Roseivirgaceae bacterium | reverse complement strand
TGCTCCCTCTGACCTGGCCCAATGGTATACCTTTGAGCTTGACCAGGCCGTGAACCTCAACATCGAGAACCGCTCGCCCGCCCACAAAAGGTACATCAGGCTGTACCAGGGCAACGTACAGAACGCCTGCAGCGGTAATGAAACGTTGACACTTATTGGCGAATCGCACGCTTTTACCGGTGCGTTTGATTTGAAATGTATTGACCCTGGGCAATACTCAGTGCAAATACTGGGTACCTCGCATGAACACAATGTGCTGAGCAGCCACTCGGCACTGGGCAAAACAAGCAATGAGCTGCGCTTTTATGTGCAACAACAAAAGCAGCGCCACGAGTATGGCTTAAGCAGCCTGCAGGCCGTGCATGAAATGAACTACAACACGGCAACTGAGCAGATGGATCCGCTGCAGCCAGGCGTTACCTATAGTTCACCGGCCGATACCCTGGGCTGTGAGCCTACAGTACTACCGGCAGGCCAGCAGTGTGGCAATGCCTATGGTGCCATTTACCGGGTATTTACTATTGACCAGCCCGGTACAATTCAGATTACCGGCTCATGGCCGTTTAACCACCGCCTGTACAGTGGCCATGCGGCCCAGCTGGCTACCGGCTTTACTACTGCCGATAGTGTTGAATTCATTTCTGAGGTTACCGACAGGTGCGCTGGCGATCTGAACTACTGCGTGCCGGCAGGTACCTACACGCTGGTATCGTTCGGTACAGTAAATCAGGTAGGTTTGGCCAATGCCCCACGGGTTACTTACAATACCCAGGGCGAAAGCCTGTTTGATAGCCCGGCTACGGCTGAAGATATGGGCGATATTACTGACCAGTTGAATAACTCGCTGTTGGCCTTTAGCCAGGCCGATTACAACTACTGCGGTACCGAAAGCCATGAAGTACTGGGCGAAACCGCCTGTGGCAGTAGCCGGAACGGCACCTTCTTCCGCCAGTTTTACCTGGCAGAGCCTATGTACCTGCAAATACAGGAATCGCGCGGTTATGCACTGCGCCTGTATACCGGTAAGGTAACCGGCCCTGAGGGCAGCATCAACAACCTGAACTACCACGAGGCCGGCCTCTCTTCAGACAACCGCAACAGCTGCAAAACACCGGTTTGGTTCCGTGGTGGGTTGTGGACCTCACGCTATGACCCCTGTGAGCCTACCCCGCTGCCTGCGGGCTGGTACACGGTGGTTTCTACCAGGGCCACCGGCACCTATGCGGGTACCTCGCCCAACGGCCTCAATGCAGGTAGCAACAACCTGCGTACGGCCATTACTATCCGCAAGCTATTTTTCCCACAGGTTGCCGTTTCTAAGCAAAACAGGCCACACCTGGCATCGTTTACTGACAGCATTCAGTGGGACCGCGACTTCTTTACACCGGGCATGTACCCATTGTATGGTAAAACTTACAGCCTGGGCAGCGACCAGTTTAGTTGTTTGATTGATAAAGACAGCGTAAAAGACTACCACATACTGCCCCAGGACTTTAACCGGGTGGCCTACTTTACCTTCAGGGTATCAAGAACCAGCTATGTGCAAATCAACACGCAGAACAAATCTGAGCTGTTTCCGTTTGATGTGCGCTACGATTCTATTAAGCTTGACAGCCGCCGGCCAGAGTATGTGCCGCCAATATCGCCCTGTGATGACCGGTACGAGTTCTGTAGCCTGAAGCCCGGCCGGTATACGCTGGCTGTTTATGGTGATGACCGCCATTTTGGTAAAGTCGTGGCCCCTACGTTGTATGTTGACCGGGTGCTTGACAGCAAATATGACCATGCTGCCTCTGCCTATGAGTTTGGCCTGGTGCCCGGCAATGCCCGCACCTACCTGGGCAACCCTGATGACATGGGCAAGCCCAACCCTGAATACCCGGGCCGTGCGTTTAGCAGTGACTTCTTTACATGTTTGACTGGTGCCCAACCCACCGACCCGCGCTATGAAGGCATTAACCCCTCTGAGTGGTATTGCCATACCACCAGCAGCCTCAATGAAGAGCAGTACCCGAATGTAGACAACCAGCTGCACGAAAACACCCGCAAAAACCTGTGGTATACCTTTCAGGTTGAAGGGGCTGGCGAGGTGCAGGTACAGGTATTTAACAGAACGCCAGATAAAGGCGGTAAAAACTGGTATGACCTGGAAGAAGATGCCAACGCCCTGCACCAGTACCCGTTTGCGGTATATGCGGTAGATGAGGCCGACGGCGAGTTTACCTTTGACCAGCTAAAACAGGTGGCCCGTTTTGACAGCACCAAAACGCTTGAAAACAACCTGATTGGGAACACCAACCAGTTGCATGTATGGAGCGGCTGTGCTGAACCGAGGCCTACCGTAGGCTGGTCTATTGATGCCTGTTTGCCTACAATTAAACGACGCTATGTGGTGGTGGTAGAAAACTACATGGCCGATGGGCGCAACAGCCGTTCGCAGGGTACAATAGCCCCCTTAAGCCAGGCCGAAGTGGCCGTTACCTTTAGAGGGGTTACCGCCAACCCTGCCCAGAACGATTACTGGTACCAGGCCTTTAACATCAACACCACCGGTGACCGCAACCAGCCCGAAGTACTTACTGACGGGGTGTATGACGGGCCCCAGTCTGAATATACCTGCGCCACGCGCGGCCAGTATGACCAGGGGGGCTGTAGCCGCACCATTTGGTGGAAGTTTAACTCTGATATTTCAGGTAAAGTGCGCCTGCAGTATGATGTAGACACCCTGGAGACAAGGGCCAACAGTGCCGGTGAAGATATGGTGCTGTACCAGATGCTGGAACCCAACAAACCTGAAACCCTGGTTAAAATACCATT
>CAZXTW010000946.1:0-2817 GCA_964643525.1 uncultured Roseivirgaceae bacterium | reverse complement strand
TAAACCCTCCAGATAATACACGCCTTATTAGAAACTATATTTTACCATTTACTAATAATCATTAAAAATTGAGCCTGCTACTACGGATCATTTTGAGCCGACTACACCTCGTCACGCTGAGCCCGCCGAAGCGTCTGTTCACCATGAAACACCACCACCAAATACACCGCCTTGACCGAAATGTAAGTAGCCAACGGCAGTATGCTATCGAGAACAAGAGACCAGACCGTGTATAGTTGTCAATTATAGACCTACATTCCATTGCCAAGGAACCCTTTCCCGAACAGCGGGACAGGCTGGCAAGCTCAGGATAGACGGTGAAGGAAGTTATGGCGACAGGCTTAGGCTAGACGGTTAAGAAATGTAGGACATAGCGGTAAGCCCAGGGTGGACTAAAAAGGTGGACTAACGCTTTAACTCTAATATTTGAGCTTTAGTAAGCCCAGAATAGGCTATGATTTTATCAATTGGCTCATCGGCTTTTAACATGGCTTGCGCTACTTCTCTACTACGCTGATGTACCCCTTGCTCTAAGCCTTGCTCTAAGCCTTGTTCTATGCCTTGCTTCACGCCTTCTTCATGGCCTTGTTCCCGGCCTTGTTCCAAGCCCAGCTCTCTGGCGGTTCTCATCACATTGTTGTAATCGCGCTTATGCTTCAGGCTCATTTGGTAGGCCCACTGCTCATCAGCACTCATTTTTGCTATTTCTGCCATGGCTAATACTTCTTTAAAGATACCAACTTGAAGCGCGGCAGGCCGCGTTTTTAACGTATGTAAGTTCTTGATTAGATACAACCAACGGTCAAGGTCAGTTGTTAACTCATCAATACCCTTATCAAATTTAGGGAATTCTACATAATAAAAGTTCAGTTTATCGGTAAACTCTTTACAGGTTACCGCATCAGTAAGGGTAATGGTGCGCTGTATGGAGCTGTCATAATGCTTTAACAACACAAAGTTGAGCAAACAAACTGTATTGACAGGCCTGGTGGCATACTCCCAACCGGCACCCCTTTCACCTTGTCCTGCCATGGCCATAGAAGCGTAGTAAACTGAACGTGCAATGAAGTTTTTCTGGTGGTCGTTCTGCATCTCAATAATGTATTTGTCACCATCGGCCGTTGTACAATGGATGTCAAAAACAACATGTCGGCTTTCCTTGGCAGCGCCAACTTGTTCAGTATTTGAATAGATAATGCTGGTAATGGGTACACGTGGCTGGATAATGGTATTTAAAAATTGAATCAAAAAGCGTTTGGCCTCCTCACGGCCAAAAATACGCTTAAACCCGAAGTCAGTCATCAAGTTAATATACAGGTCACTCATTGATTAAGATTAGGCATTTAATACGGTTTGTATGCAACATATGAACAACACTTATACCATCCAATTACATTTGGCAATAAAACAATATCCTTACCTGCTACTCTGGGCCATATGCAGCCTATTTGCCTGTCCCGCCGTTCGGGTAGATCTCCCTTAGCAATGGAATACCACCGCAAGCTTTAACGGGTTGCCCTGCATGGATGGGTAGCTGTAGTAGCCAACTCATTCTTGCCATTGCCAAGGGATCCCTCGGCTGCGCTCGGGATAGACGGTAGAAAAAGGCAAGCTCAGGATAGACAGTTTAGAAATAGGGACATAGTGACAGGTTCAGGGTATATACGGTATAGCTACCTTAATGGCGGGTAGATGCGCCCCTTTTAGGGGGTCGGGGGTCGCACTGCCCTTTGCCCAAACCCCAAATCTTTTGTATCATTACTACACACCAAAATCTGTAGAATACCATCCAAAGTAACAGCTAGCTGCGAACAGCCATAAACACCAATCACCATGTCAGAACTTGCCCTTGAACTCATAGCCAAAGAAAAAGAGGAACGCACCGGCCACCTTGCCCTGGGTAATTGCGAACTAACCGAAATTCCTGAAGAAGTATTTGAGTTGACATGGCTGACTTCATTGCACCTTTGCAATAGGTGGTTTGATTGGGAGGAAAGAAAATGGATAATTTGTGAGAATGAAGGCCGACCGAATCAATTGACCCCAAAAAGCCTACCGGCAGGGCTCGCGGTCCTGAAGGAGCTGCAAACCCTAAGGGTAAATGGGGGTTTAAATGACGAGTATACATTTCGCCAGTTTGCCCTGGAAGACATCAACACTATCAAACACCTGAAGTTTTTACACACCCTTGACCTTTCCTATAACCAAATTCAGGATGCCGCCCCACTTCAACACCTCAACAACCTGACATCACTAAATATCTCTTCGAACAAAATTCAGAATGTCGCGCCACTGCTGCCCCTATTGGACAAAGGGTTAGGTATAGAGAGAGGTTTTTATCCTTCACACAACGAAATTAGCGTAGTCGGTAACCCCCTCAAGTACCCGCCCATGGAAGTGGTACAGCAGGGGCGGGAGGCGGTATTGGCTTACTTCAATGGGTTGGAAGAAGAGCAGGGTACCCTAAATGAAGTGAAACTGATACTAGTGGGCGACGGAGAAGCGGGCAAAACCAGTTTAAGCAAGGCTTTGCGGGGTATACATTTTGACGGCAGGGAGCAACAAACCCAGGGAATTAATATTGACCAGTGGGCGGTAGTACTTAATGATACACCAGTGACTGCCCATATCTGGGATTTTGGTGGACAAGAAGTGATGCATGCCACCCACCAGTTTTTTTTAAGCAAACGCAGTTTGTATGTACTGGTGCTGGACGGCCGTAGAGATGAACGGCCAGAATACTGGTTAAAACATGCCCGCTCGTTTGGTCAAGGTTCCCCAGTAATTGTGGTACTGAATAAATATGATGAAAACCCG
>CAZXTW010000945.1:0-2819 GCA_964643525.1 uncultured Roseivirgaceae bacterium | reverse complement strand
TAAATAAAGGCGCACGGGGTTGGCAAAGCCAGCGCGTTTGCCTTCATAAAAGCGCTTAGTCAGGTAACCGGGTTTAAAAAACAAAGGCACAATGCTGCGGCCAAACTTTGAGTCTAACGAGAAGTAGTTACTGAAAAAATCAAGGATTAACCGGCCAAACGACACGTTGCGGTCGTCATTTTCCTGTCCGCAATGGGGGCAGTAATTGTAATAAGCAGTAAGCTGCAACCCGCAGTTCAGGCAACGGTCTGTTTTTCTTCTTTGTCGTGGCATGTAGCACTGGTAAACAATAGTAGCCCTTAAATTAATCAATTAAGTGTTTTGAACAATTATTTGGCTAAAAATGCCCCTGTAACGTTTACCTTGTTGTACTTGGGGGTATTCAACTCAAAAAAGAGGTGCATTCGCTTTTTTTTCTTAAATTAAGCTGTGATTTTTGTACTTATTAAAGAGTACTGCCTTAAAAACAGGTGTTTACAACTATTTTATTGTAAAGTTTATGATGTCTACATCAGTAAAAAGTAAACTATGGGGCCTTTTAGCAGTGGTGTTGTGCGTGGCGTTGGCACCATTAGCACATGCCCAGTTAAGAAGGGGAGAGAACAAGGCGGTAACCTACGAGCAGTATTATGACGACCCTGACAACATCAATACGCTTTTTGTGATGTTTCAGCCAGCTTATGGCGAGTTGTTTGTTGGCAATGTTAATCTTGGCTTTGGCATGGAGGTACAGTACCACATGAAAAAAGACAAGAAGTTTGACTTCAGGGCCCATGCCCGAAAGGTGTATTCACGTAAGTTTGATTTTGAGCGTGATGTAGCAGAGAAAAACAGTACCCTTGATAACCTGCCCAATATTTTTAATTATTTTGAAGGGGGCATTACCTACCGTGTGAAAGACTTTACTGAAAGTGGCACCACCAGGCTGATACTGATTAGTAAATCAAGAAGAAAAAAGTGGGCAGCATTGGTGCCCCAGCACATTGTTGTGCCTGCGCAGGTGCGTAAAATTTATGGGGCCCGTTTGGGTGGCTTTGCCTACACCACAACCACCGACCTTGACCGTTTGATTGAAGAAGACGGGGTGGTGCTGGCTGATTCATTAGGCAATATGCTTGCTACCAGCAACGATCAATCATTGTTTTTAAACTTACAGGCACAAGGCGTATATGTAGGTGCTTCATTGTCTATTATCAGAAATATTGCTGTGAAACCAGACAGGAACTACAGCCCTACGGTAAACGATTTGATCTGGAACGCCTATTTTGATGTACTGATAGCCCCCTCAATTAGTGTTGATGACCCCATACAAAACGGTATTCCTTTTAGCGCTGAAAATGTAGAGCTGAGCCAAATAGGTGCCCGCCTGGGTATGGAAGGCAAGTTTAACCGTGAACTGGGGTGGGCTTACAATGCTGAAATAGGCATGCGGCCCAGCGTAACTGGCCGCAGTTTTTATGCTTTGGTTAAGGTGAGCTTTCCGGTATACAGCAGCGAACAAAACTACGAGAAAGAGGCCTTTAGTCGCTAATGGCCTTTGGCCTGGCGGGCCGCTTCTAAATCTTCAGGGGTATCTATACCAATGGTTTCAATATCAGTTAGCCCCACATGTATGGTATAGCCATTTTCGATCCACCTCAGTTGTTCTAATGATTCAGCCTCTTCAAGGGCAGATGGTGGCAGCTTAGTTACCGCTGCAAGCACATCAGTGCGGTAGGCATAAATGCCAATATGTTTGTAGTAGGTATGGTGTTGCAGCCATTGGTCCTGCGGGTGATTGCGCAGGTAGGGTATGGGGGCCCTGCTAAAGTAAATGGCCTGCTGCTTACTGTTTAGTATTACCTTGGCTGTATTGGCACTGAGCAACTGGTTATGATCAGTAAATTTTTTGACCAGCGTGCCCAGCTGCACCTGTTGGTTCAATATACTCGCCAGCTGGTTAATTTGTGCAGGGTCAATAAAAGGCTCATCACCTTGTATGTTAATTACAAAATCATAGTTGCCACCCACTTTTTGCAGTGCTTCCATACACCTGTCAGTACCGCTGCGGTGCTGTGCCGAAGTCATCACCGCCTGGCCGCCAAACGCAGTTACCTCATCGTAAATGGCCTGGTGGTCTGTCGCTACCACAACGTCGGTTAGTAAGCTGGCTTTGGTGGCCTGCAGGTAAACGCGGTGCACAATGGTTTTGCCACCTATTTTGGCTAGCGCTTTGGCTGGCAACCTGGTTGAGCCATAGCGCGAGGGTATAATGCCCAGTATTTTCATGAGGTGAGCCCTTGCTGGTTACTTTCGTCAGCTGCTTCAGTAGCCTGCGGCTGCTCTTTAACTAATAGTGACACACCCTGGTCATTGATAACCACAACGGTGCTGTCTTTGGCAATATAATCGCCCCGGGTATAAGCGTCGTGCACGTTGCCATCAATCATAATTTTACCACTGGGCCGCAGGGGGCTGTAGGCAGTACCTGTTTTGCCTACATAGGTTTCTTCTTTAAAGTTGGCGGTGTAGCCTTCGCTGCTTTCTTGTGTGCTCACCAGGGCCACCCGGTTAAAAAAGCGGCTGTTTGCCAGTTTGCTACCCCCCACGAATATAAGCACCAGTGCGCCAAACAGCCCTGCGGTAGCTGTTATTACGGCGGTAGTGAGTTCAGCAGGGTCAACAAATGAAAAATCAAAAAAGTCGTTGTTCAGCATAATCAGCACCAGTGCGCCTACGCTACAGGTCACGCCGGCTATGCCGGCCACCCCAAAGCCGGGTAGCACAAATATTTCAACGCCAATTAATACAATGCCTACAAAAAACAGGGCAATCTCCCA
>CAZXTW010000944.1:0-2819 GCA_964643525.1 uncultured Roseivirgaceae bacterium | reverse complement strand
ACACCTCAAAAACCTGACAGCACTCAACATCTCTGATAACCAAATTCAGGATGCGGCCCCATTGCAACACCTCAACAAACTGACTTCACTCAATATCCATAGTAATAAAATTAAGGATGCGGCCCCACTACAATACCTCAACAAACTGACAAGACTCGACATCCGAAATAACCAAATTCGGGATGCAGCACCCCTACAACACCTCAACAACCTGACTACACTCGATATCTCTAATAACCAAATTCGGGATGCGGCCCCTCTACAACACCTCAACAACCTGACTACACTCGACATCCGAAGAAACCAAATACAGGACTTAAAGCCTCTAAATCATCTTCTAGAGGGAGGTATTGACATTATATATGATGAGTTTTATAGTCTCAACAAGATTAATGTATTCGGCAATCCTCTAGTCTCACCCCCCATAGAAATCGTTAAACAAGGCCGGGAGGCCGTACTGGCTTACTTTGAAGGGCTGGCAAAAGAGCAAGGCACCCTCAATGAAGTAAAAGTAATTTTGGTGGGTGATGGAGAAGCTGGCAAAACCAGCTTAAGCAAAGTATTGCGAGGGATACCTTTTAATGCCAAAGAAGGCCAAACACACGGCATTAATATTGACCAATGGCCTGTGAGTATTCACGAGACAGAAGTGACTGCCCATATCTGGGATTTTGGGGGGCAGGAGGTGATGCACGCCACCCACCAGTTTTTTTTAAGCAAGCGCAGTTTGTACGTACTGGTTTTAGATGGCAGAAGGGAAGAGCGGCCAGAATACTGGCTCAAACATGTCCGCTCGTTTGGGCAAAACTCCCCTGTAATAGTGGTTTTAAATAAATATGATGAAAACCCCAGCTTTGACCTTGACCGCCAAACCCTGAAAGAAAAGTACCCCAACCTATTAGAGTTTTACCGCACCAGTTGTAAAACAGCGTTTGGCCTTGATGCAGTCAAAACTGCCATTACTGATGCGCTTACTGATATGGATATTCTGAAAGAGCCCTTCCCTGCCCAATGGCGGCGGGTAAAAGACTATTTGGTGAATGATTCATCCATGAACTATATGAGCCAGGCCGACTTTCAAAAACGCTGCATCGAAGAAAACATCAATGAAAAAGAAGCACAGCAGGTATTAAGGGGTATTCTGGATGATTTGGGTATTGCATTAAGCTATACCCATGACCAAAACACTTTGGTGTTCAACCCATCATGGTTAACCACTGCGGCTTACCGCATCATTACCTCCACCAAGGTGACTAACCAACTTGGGGTGTTAAATACCAACGACCTTTCTGAGCTGCTTAACGCCAAAGCACCTGTAACCGAGGCACCCAAAAAAGGGCTATTCGCAAGCATTATACAGTTCGCTGAATCTCTACAAAAACCAAAAGAACAGGCCCAACCTAAACTTACTTACCCTGAAGACAAATACCTCTTCATTATGGGCCTGATGGAGCAGTTTGAGTTGTGTTACTTAAATGGAGAGGGGCAATGGCTGCTGCCTGACTTGCTACCACAGGATCCTAAAGCATATGTATTACAGCCCACTATTCATTTTCGTATTCAGTATAACTTTCTACCCAAATCCATCTTCCCCCGCTTGATGGTGCAACGGTACCAGGAAGTGATGGGCAACCTCAACTGGCGCACAGGCATGGTATTGGAATCACCCGACAAAACGGCCAAAGCCAGCATTAATGTAGACCATGAAGAGCGTTGCTTAAAAATCGCTTTAGAAGGGCCAGGGGCCAAAAACTACTTAACCAGCCTCCGCGAAACCCTGGCCAAAATACACCATGGCTTTAAGGAGTTGGGCGAACAGGAAATAGTGATTGCCCATGTAGGTGAAGATGCACAGGGCCAGGCTCTGTACCACCACATCCCTTACAGAGACTTATTAAGCCTCGTTAAGATGAAAGCGCCCTTGGTCATTCCCCAATATGAAATGACCATCAATGACCCCAGCACACTATTGGGCAACATTGAAAACAAACCCTTACGCCAACCAACCAGAGCCAACAGCAATCATGACCAGCCAAATACGGAAACTAATCCAACAAGTGAAGAAACAACTCCCATTGTCCGCGATACCATTTTTATATGCTACAGCCGTAAAAATGTAGCAGTATTTAATCAGGTAAACACCATGCTAAAAGGCTTGGGACACCAGGCACCAGTACAACCGTGGAGTGACGAAGCCATTATGGGTGGGGAACGGTGGAAGCTAGAAATCGAAAGGGCTATTCAGCGTACCAAGGTAGCCATATTGCTAGTAAGCCAACCATTTATGGCTTCTGACTTTATCCAAAATAAAGAGTTACCAGAGTTTATTGCTTTAGAAAAGGAACAAGAGTTAACCATCATCCCCCTATTTATCCAAACAATCCCTGGTGCAAAACACATCAAAGCAATTGCTTCGCCTGGAGTAAATGCACCTGATAAAACCTGGAAAGCCATGACAGAATTAGAGCGTGACAATGCCCTGGCCGACCTTGGCGAGCGGGTGTTGGCTATTTTTGAAAACGGGTAGGCTTACTTCAACTGCTCTATGGCTGCCTGGCTTAAGCCGGTATAGCGCATAATTTCTTCAAGGGGCTTACCATCTTGAAGCATAGCCAGGGCAAGCTCTTTATTCCGCTGATCGAAACCTTGCTCGAGACCTTGTTCGAGACCTTGTTCGAGACCTTCTTTATGCCCTTGCTCAATACCTTGTTCGAGACCTTGCTCAATACCCTGTTCAAAACCTTCTTTATGACCTTGCTCAAGGCCTTCTTTTCGGCCCATGCGTTCAGCCGTTTGGCGAATGCTGTAATTGTCCCAAT
>CAZXTW010000943.1:0-2826 GCA_964643525.1 uncultured Roseivirgaceae bacterium | reverse complement strand
GGGGTGCCCCATCGGTAGATTACAACAAGCCGCCCCGGCACCAGTTGCCCAGGGCAGAGTTTTTAGAGGTGTTGCGCAGCTATGGCGGGGCCTCTGACGAAGCCCTGGCCCAACCCGATGTAATGGCCATTTTTGAGCCTATACTAAGGGCCGATTTTAAAGTGGTGGAAACCTACCAACACCAACCCGAAGCCCCTTTTGACATACCTGTGCTGGCTGTAATTGGCCGCGATGAAGAGGTAACACTAGAACAGGCCCAACGCTGGCAGGAGGTAACCACTGAGCCCGTAACCGTAAAGCAGTTTCCGGGCCACCACTTTTTTATTAACCCCCATGCTTTTGAGCTGATGAAATTAATTACCAGAACGATAAATGTAAACACCTTACAGTTATGAGTGAGCAAAAAGTGTATTTCAGGCCCAACGCCGTGATAGAGCCCCTGGTTGACAGGTGGTATGCATGGTCGCACCTGATATCGCCGCACACCGCAGCGCGTAATATTACCGGCAGACATTTAAAGATTATGAATTCTTACATTCAGGCGCCTCAAATACATGAAGCCGCTGTAAGGAACCCTAAAATGCTTGGCGGACCTTTTATGGATATACCCAAAAGTGATGTGGATAAGGTGAAGGAGTTGCGCGACGAGACACTGGCCAAACGCGGCCATTTGATTGAGCTGTCGCAAGCCATTGATGAGCTGGACCGCATGCTGAGAGAAGAAGCCAACGGCCACTCAATGGAACCCCTGTATGACAAGGTGCCCGAGTTGCTGCGTGGCTACGTAGAACTGGTGTATGACCTGAACGGCAACCCCAGCGCCCGCTTTTTTGAGCAACTGCTATACCACAGCAAGTTTTACAATGAAGAGGCCCAAAGCCTGGCCATATGGTTAACCCATAATGACGAGCGCCCCTTTGTGCTTAGCACACCCAGGATTGACAGCCCCGACGTGCTGCATCTGGAGATACCGTTTAACCACCCTGTGATTGACGCCATTAGCGAAATGAAGCGCACGCCAAGGGCGCTGTCAGAGGTAAGGGCCATGATTGACCTCACCCCTGAGCAGGAGGCCCTGTTTGAGTCGTTATTTACTGATGAAGCACCCGAGCCTTATAAAAAGTATACTGGCGATAAGCTGCGCATGCGCTACTTTGGCCATGCCTGTATTCTGGTTGAAACCAAAGATGTAACCATACTGGTAGACCCACTGGTGAGTTACTACGGCTACCAGCAGGATGTGGCCCGCTTTAGCGATGCCGACCTGCCCGATGTAATTGATTATGTATTGATTACACACAACCACCAGGACCATGTGCTGTTTGAAACGCTGCTGCCCCTGCGCCATAAAATCAAGAATATTGTGGTGCCCAGAACCAACAGTGGCTCATTACAAGACCCCAGCCTGAAGCTCATGTTCAATGCCATTGGCTTTGATAATATTGTTGAGATTGAAGACATGCAGTCAATCACGTTTGCTGATGCCACCATTACGGGCATACCGTTTATTGGCGAGCACAGCGACCTGAATATTATGGCCAAGGCCTGCCACCTGGTGCGTGTGGGTGAGTTCTCTATGTTGTTTGTGGCTGATAGCTGTAATGTAGACAACGCCCTGTACGAAAAGGTGCATGAGCAGGTAGGCAATGTTGATGTGGTATTTTTGGGTATGGAATGTGAGGGCGCCCCGCTAAGCTGGCTGTATGGCCCACTGCTTACGCAAGACCTGCCCCGCGACAAAGACTACTCGCGCACCCTGTCAGGCTCTAACTTTGAGCGTGGCCGTGCCCTGGTAGATACCTTTAACCCCCGCGAAACCTACGTGTATGCCATGGGTATGGAGCCCTGGCTGGAGTTTATTAGCAGTAAGAAGTATACCGACGAGTCGCACCCCATTGTGCAGTCTAACCTGTTGTTAGAGCACTGCCGTAATAAAGGGCAGGTGGCAGAGCGGTTATACGGTGAAAAAGAGTTACTTTACGATACGGTAGCTACCGTAACCACCTAAATACGGCAACTGCCCCCAGGGTGCCTTACCGTTGTATATGATATACGTTTACATAGCCGATAACAACCAGCAATTACCTCGTGACCGATACTTAAACTATTTGGCACAGCTGCCTGGTGCTATGGCAGAAAAGATACAACGGTTTAGGCACTGGGAAGATGCCCAGGCCAGCCTGTATGGCAAACTGATGCTTATTGAGGGCCTGCAACGCTACGGCCATAGTGCCGGGGCCCTCAATGACATTACTTTTTCTGATTACGGCCGCCCCAGCCTGGCCGGCGGGCCGGAGTTTAACATTTCACACTCAGGCAGCCTGGTGATGTGCGCCCTCACTACCGAACGGAAGGTGGGCATTGACATTGAAGAGGTGAAAGATATTGACCTGGACGACTTCCGCTCAATATGGCGGCAAGACGAGTGGGACCAGATTAACACCGCCGACGGCTCACTAATACCTTTTTTTACTTTTTGGACTAAGAAAGAAGCCATCATTAAGGCTGATGGCAAAGGGCTGAGCATACCCCTGCAAAGCATTTTTATTGGCCCGGCTACTGCCAGAATAGGTGCTGATGAGTGGCACCTGAAGCAACTGCCCATGCAGCCTGGCTACCTGTGCCATGTGGCCTCAAACCTGCCTTTAGACTGCCCAATAGAAATATTAAAAACAAACTACTAGACTTTTTAATTATATAGTAGGTAAAACCCCTTTTTGCAAAGGTGGCTAACCGGTAATTGGTAACCTGATTAATTATGCAAAACAGACAGAGCAAAGCGAATAAAGGCAAAACCAAAGACATTTATTCTCTTACCCCCTTGCA
>CAZXTW010000942.1:0-2832 GCA_964643525.1 uncultured Roseivirgaceae bacterium | reverse complement strand
AGGCATGAGTAGAAAACTCCCTTCGTCCAGTGAAGGCATGAACTCTTTACCAACTCCGGGAAAAGTAGAAGCCAACCCTGACCAGGCCTTTGAACTTCGGATGTTCCAACTGACTGCCTCAGTTCCCTTCGCCACTATACCAAATACCTTATCAAAACCCAGCCAAACGGTAGCACCAAGTAGAACAATGAATGATGGGATGAGTAGGAATTTGACCCTGTTGTTCAGACACCAGTTCAGAACCTTCTTATACTGGTATTCCAAAAGCGTAAATCCACCTAGTATCAGACCAACCAGGATAGTCACAAACAAAAAGTTGAGGAAAAGAGACTGTGATGCACCAAGTGGTAGCCAGTATTTGGCTAAAAGCCAGATTACACCAACGAGTACAATGATTAGCTCGGCATACTTGAAGAGAAATAATACGGGCTTAGAGAAGCTTTCCTTTTTAGCGTCAAAAATATTCTTCAGGATTCCGATTGCCCCAAACAGTATTAGCAATACACCACCCCATACCTGACCTATGAATAGTCCTGTGATCCCAACAAGTACTAAAGCGTAGCTCCCGTACTTTTTGAGGTATTTGTTATTGATTTTGAAACCAAAAAACCAATGCGCCAGCGTAGGCATAATCAGCAAACTCACCAGTAATGCGGCTAACAAAGCAAAGGTTTTGGTAAATGCCAGTGGGCCAAATAATTTTCCCTCAGCGGCCTGCATGGTAAAGACTGGAATAAAGCTCACGATGGTGGTTGAAACAGCGGTTAGTATTGCTGTGGCAACTTCTGATGCACCATTGTATATAGTATCTATCAGTTTTTGACCGGGAGGTGCTTCTTCTAAGTGCTTGATAATATTTTCTGAAAGTATCACGCCCAAGTCTACCATGGTACCAATGGCAATGGCGATACCTGATAGTGCCACGATATTGGCATCTACTCCAAAATAGCGCATGGCGATAAACACCATCAGTACTGAAATAGGCAGAATACTCGAAATGAGAAATGAGGCTCTCAGATTATACACCATCACAATTACCACCAAAATGGTAATGAGCAATTGAAGCGAAATAGCTTCCTCCAAAGTGCCTAAAGTCTCGTAAATGAGTTGAGAACGATCATAGAAGGGAACAATGGTCAGTTGACTTTCAACGCCATTATTCAGGGTTTTCTTAGGCAGCCCTGGTGCAATTTCCTTGATCTTATCTTTTACATTATTTATGACCTGCAAAGGATTCGCACCATAACGAGCTACCACCACTCCGCCAACTACTTCTGCTCCATCTTTGTCTAATAAGCCTCTGCGAGTGGCAGGCCCCAGGCTCACTACTCCAATGTCCCCAACTCGAACAGGAACATTATCCTGAACTGCTACCACTGCTTTTTCAATATCCGCTACCTCTTTTACGTATCCCAATCCACGCACGAGGTACTCGGCTTGGTTGATCTCGATGGTTTTAGCTCCTACATCCCGATTGGACTTTCGTACCGCCATCATCACCTTGTGTAAAGGAATGTTGTAGGCTTTCAGCGCATCAGGATTCACGTCTACCTGATACTCTTTCACAAATCCTCCAATGGAGGCTACTTCTGAAACTCCTTCGGTAGCGTTGAGGCCATACTTCACATAGAAGTCCTGAACAGTGCGGATCTCATGGAGATCCCAGCCGCCAGTAGGGTTGCCATTTTTGTCTCGTCCCTCGATGGTGTACCAATACACCTGGCCTAAAGCGGTAGCGTCCGGACCAAGTGCCGGTTGCACCCCATTAGGTAATAATCCGGAGGGAAGGGAGTTGAGCTTCTCCAGGATACGGGAACGTGACCAGTAGAATTCGATCTCCTCGCTGAAGATGATGTAGATACTGGAGAACCCGAAAATAGAGGAACTGCGTATAGACTTTACGCCTGGAATTCCCAGCAAGTAGGTGGTTAATGGATAAGAGATTTGGTCTTCAATGTCCTGCGGGGATCGCCCAGGCCATTGGGTGAAAACGATCTGCTGGTTTTCACCAATATCCGGAATAGCATCCACAGGGACAGGGTCGGAGGGCAAAGCT
This sequence comes from uncultured Roseivirgaceae bacterium, assembly GCA_964643525.1. Lineage (GTDB taxonomy): Bacteria > Bacteroidota > Bacteroidia > Cytophagales > Cyclobacteriaceae > CAZXTW01. The sequence continues at coordinate 776 of CAZXTW010000942.1, read as the reverse complement.
CCCACTTGCCATCCAAAGGGGGCTGTTACAATACCCCAGGCAATGAAACCCATGAGGATGAGAACAGTGACCAGTTTGTTCTCTAAGAAATACTTTATAATTCGATTCAGCATAATATGAATGATTAGAATTGAATCCTGGTAGAGCCAGAATGAATTCGTTCAAAAAGGCAAATAGCCTATTGACCCTACAGAAATGCAGGGTTTCAGAAATCATATTATGCGATCCTATATAAGGAATACCTGATGCAAGACAGGAATGTCCTGATCAATCAGAGGGGGCGAATAATTCGCGTATTGAGGTTCTTCATTGACGGAAGAAAGAGGTAAGTGAAGGAAGCTAACAACAAATGCCGCTACAAACTCAACATTGACAATACTCTGAACAATAGTTGGTTTGAAGTCGTCTTCAGTATCAATGGATTGATACTTGTTTTCACAGCAAGGCTTTTTACTTAGATGCATGCCTTCCAGCGGTGGAGTTTTACAATCCTTATCCATATTGGCCATTCCGCAATCCAACGCTTCATGACCAAATACCAATTGAGATTCTACCGCCAAACCACCACAATAATGGGTTGCTACAGCAAACCCCATATTGGTAGAAAGCATAATCAAAGCCAGCGATATGGAGAGAATTTTCTTCACTTATATCAAAGATACGAATTTCTTGCAGAGAAGGGTTTATAGAATTTTGAGAAATGGTTACAGAATTTTGTAACGACCTAAATGAAAACAAGCATAGCTACAGCCATAGCTACCATGGATAGATCCTCT
>CAZXTW010000941.1:0-2837 GCA_964643525.1 uncultured Roseivirgaceae bacterium | reverse complement strand
TAGCAAGAATATTGTTGATTTCGGCAGGCACTTTAGCGGCAGGCTACTGGGCAATAGGCTATCACTGGGGGTGGTGCCTACAGCCCCTGGTGCTGGTGCTGCTGTGCCGCAGCCTGGTAGCCCTGGGCAAGCACATGCACGATGCCAGCCACCGCAACATGAGCCACAACTCAGCCCGGCAGCCCTGGGTAAAAGCACTGGCCCGGCGGCTAAGGCTAAGCCACCACCATGTAGTAAATGATGTGCTGATGCATGGGCTGCTGGCCCCCCTGCTGTGGTACGACGCTGCTTTATACAGCAAAGAACACCAGAGCCACCATGCCTGGCTGGGCACGCCCGGCAAAGATTTGGAACTGCCTACTATTGCCGCGCAGGCTAAAAAAACACTATGGCAGGCAATGCAACCATTTATTTTTAGTTGGGGCTGGTGGCGCAGTGCAGCCATTGGCCACCTTACAGTGATGCCACTGCGCCGGTTATTGTTTACGGTAAGCTGGTGGGCCTGTTTATTACTGGCACTTTGGGCTTTGGCGGGCCACCTGTTTGTGGTTTATGTTTTGGCTACAGTACTGTTAACCAGAATAGGCCCCTACCACGTGGTGCGGGTGTTTCTTGAATTGTGTGACCATTACAATATGCCCAAAGCAGGGGTGTTAGAGTATACCCGCAACATGCCTAATAATTGGCTGGGGTGGTTTTTGTACCCCGACCATGACAATTACCACATTGCCCACCACCTGTACCCCAAGGTGCCCCAACCCAGGCTGAAAAAGGTGCACCTACTGCTGATGCAAGTACCAGAGTACCGCCAGGCGGCCCATTTCAAAACCTATTTTACCGGGCCGCAGGCCGTAGCCAAGAGCATTACGGGGCAGCATTAGTGGCCGCTGGCAACATTTAAACCAGATGAATGCCAAAAGCAGCTTTAGGTTAGCCATTAGCAATTAATTTTTTAACTTCAAGGCCCAACTACACATGACTATACTATACCACCTAAAGCATGGAACAAGCCCTGAAAACCCCATTGATAAAATGCTGTTTGTTTGTAGTACTGATGGTAACCCTAAGTAATTGTGGCGGCGGTGGCGGCGCCCTGGAACAGCCCGCAGCTGATGCGCCCCTGTATGAGTCTGACGCCTTTAGCGTGTACCGCAACCGTGTGGTGCAGGGTGCGTACACAGCAACAGCTACATCTGCCACACAGCTTACCAGCAACTACCAGAGCCCGGCCAACGCCACCTACAGCCGGCTGGTAGAGTTTAAGTTTAGCCTGAACGGCAAAGACAATGAGCTGCCCTTTGGCGTGAACCATGCGGTGGTGCTGCGCCCCCAGAATGGCAAGGTAGAAACGCCCGTAGTGACGTTTGGCCAAATGGACGAAACCCAACCAGAAGACCCCGGCGACGATTACCTGGAGCCCAATACCGAGTGGACGCTGAAGGTAGACCTGCGCCCCGTGCTGGATGCCTTTGATGCCGAAGGGTTTTATGAAACACCCAATGGCGACCGTATAGCCGAGGCTGACTTTAAAAAGCTAGAGGTGGCCGGCAATGCCCAGCCCCTGAGCTGGGATTTTGAAAACCTGTGGCAGGATGAGCAGCTGCTGCTGAAAGACCCCGACGGCGACGGCATTTATGAAACCACGATTAAGCTGAACGCCTATGACCCCGATAATTTTACTGACCAGGCGTGGCAACTCAAGGAAGCTATAGCCCAATACGGCACCTTAAAGTCAGGCTCAGTGCTGTTAGATGCCCTGTACAACCTGTCGTTAGAAGAGATGGTGCTTGACGTGCGCCCTGACGGGGCGTTTATGGCAGGCGAGAAGTGGAACGGTGTGTGGACGCGCGATGTGAGCTACAGCATTTTATTGTCGCTGGCCATGCTGCACCCCGAGGCCTCAAAAGCCAGCCTGCGCAAAAAGGTGCGCAACGGCCGCATTATTCAGGATACCGGCACAGGCGGCTCGTGGCCTGTTAGTACCGACCGGATGACGTGGGCCCTGGCCGCCTGGGAGATTTATGTGGCCACCGGCGATAAAGACTGGCTGCAAGAGGCTTATAATATCATCCATGCCAGCGCCAAAGACGACCTGAAAACGGCCTTTGCCCCCAATACGGGGCTGGTGTATGGCGAATCGTCGTTTTTAGACTGGCGCAAGCAAAGCTACCCCTTCTGGATGAACGGGGTAGATATTTACTTGAGCCAATGCCTGGGCACCAACGTGGTGCATTACCGCACGTATGACATTCTGGCCCAGATGGAGCAGGCCCTGGGTAAAAGCGACAATGGCTATGGCACCATTGCCACCCAGATTAAGCAGGGCATTAACCAACACCTGTGGAGCGACAAGCGGGGCTATTATGGCCAGTTTTTGTATGGCCGGCAGGCCATGTACCTGAGTGACCGCGCTGAAGCCCTGGGCGAGGCACTGGCCGTGATTTATGGGGTGGCCGACCAGAGCCGCACTGATGCTATTTTTGACAACACACCAGTGATTGCCTACGGCATACCTTGTATATACCCCCAGATACCCGATGTATCGCCCTACCATAATGATGGCATCTGGACGTTTGTGCAGGCCTACTGGAACTGGGCCGCCGCCCGCAGCGGCCAGGGTGGTGCGCTGGAGCATGGCATGGCCAGCCTGTACCGTGCTGCGGCCCTGTTTGTAACCAACAAAGAGAATATGGTGGGCACCAATGGCGATTTTCAGGGTACTGAACTGAACAGCGACCGTCAGCTGTGGAGCGTAGCCGGCAACCTGGCCATGACGCTGCGCGTGCTGTTTGGCATGGAGCTGCAGGCCGATAAGCTGGTGCTGGCCCCTGTAGTGC
>CAZXTW010000940.1:0-2838 GCA_964643525.1 uncultured Roseivirgaceae bacterium | reverse complement strand
GGGGCATTGCCTCAAGATATTGCCAGCCAGTACGATTTACCGCTTGAAGAAGTACTAGAACTCAAAACTACTTTCGGGTTGTAGTACTTGAGGCAGTAAACACTTTTATCCAGGGCCTACGGCCCCGGCATCCTGGATCTACGCCTCGCACTTCCAGGGTAAAAGTTTAGGGCCTCCGGCAAATAATTTAATGGGGCGGTGCAAGCTACCTTTTAGTAGGCTGGTGCATTGTTAGGGTAAACATGCACTGACCTACACCATGCAAACCTTCCTTACAACTACCCTGACTACTGCCTTTGTCCTGTTATTATTGGCATGCAGCCCCCTACTGCTAGCCCAACCTACCAACCCCCTGCACCGCTATTACCCGGCCGATAGCATTCAAAAAGATATGACCGAGCTTTTTGAAGAGCTTTCTATCAAACACCCTGGCTATTACCGCTATACTGATACAGCTGCTATGGACGCCTATATGGCCCAGGCCATTACCAGTGTAGATACAGCCATGACTGGCCTGCAGGTTTACCGCCTGCTTAAACCACTGTTTGCCAAAATAGGCTGCGTACATACGGCCATTACCCTGCAAGACCATGCGGCTGATTCACTGCTGGCCCTGCAAGAGTACCTGCCCCTGCAACTGTACGTTACCCCAGCAGGCAAGGCTTATGTTACCAAAAGCTACTTACCAGCGGGCAGCCCCCTATCAGTGGTACTGGGCAGCGAAGTAACTGCCATTAACGGCCAGCCAATGCCTGCCATTTATGCACAACTGGTGGCGGCCATACCTATGGATGGCAATAATACCAGCGGCAAAACCCGTACCCTGCAATATAATTTTGCCAAATGGTACCACAGCATGCTGGGGCCTGCCGATACGTTTATTGTAGAAGCAGTGGCCAACGGGCAAACCACCCGTTACACCCTGCCCGCCGTAGTGGGTACGGTATTGCCCACCTATAATGATGTAGTTACTGGCGGCATGGCGTTTAATATTGCCAATGGCGTGGCCACGCTGCGCATCCCCTCATTTGCCAAATCATACCTGAAGCGGCACAACCAACAGTTTAAAAAGGCCATTAATGGGTATTTTAAGCTGCTGCGCCAGCAAAAGGTGCAGCATTTAATTGTAGACCTGCGGGGCAATACCGGCGGTACAGATACGTATGCCGCTTATTTTACAGCCCACTTTTTTGAGCAGCCCTTCAGGTATTGGCAGCATATTGAGGTGACAGAAGCCATAGCCGAAGATATTAAAGGCTTTGCCCGGGTATTTTATGCCAAGCCCGAGTATGACGAAAGCAGCTGGCTGTGGAAGAAAACCTGGTTTACCAAAGAGTTTAACCATTATGAGTTGATTAACCCGGCAAAAGAGGTATTTACCGGCCAGGTGTATGTGCTGACCGACGGGCTTTGCCTGTCAAGCTGTGGAGATGTAGCAGCCATTTTGCACCACAATAAAAAGGCAGTGTTTATTGGCGAAGAAACCGGGGGCGGTTACCAGGGCAATACCAGCGGCCTGATACCTACCGAAGCCATAGGCTATGGCCTGCAAATTACGGTGCCCCTGTTAAAGTATGTTACTGCCGTTAACCCTACGGTGAATATTGGGCGGGGCACCCTGCCCAGCTACCCGGTGCTGCCCACCATACAGGAGGTGCTTGATGGGCACGACCCAGCCATGCAGCAGGCCCTGCAGCTTATTGAACAAAACCAGTAGTAGGCAGTTTTCAAGGCGTGTTCAATTGTTCTTTCCTTAATAGTCAATTCAGCGGTTTCGTTTCAACCACAACATGCTACGGTTGGTGCGGCATGATGTACGCTTCATGCACTGGCAGTTCTGTAGCAGGGGCATGCGGTATACTTTTACATTATACCTAAAGCGTCCATCATGAAAAACAAACACGCTGACTACGAACAAAACCGCGTCACGCTTAATCCGAAAACTGTTATGCATTCAACTTCTCTCACTGGCAACGAAGCAACCCCCGCCCCCCAACCTGATGTAATAAAGGGCACCATGCACCAGGATGTGCTGGCCCTGCTGGCCGTTGGCCTGCTGACTATTGTGTTGCTGGCCCTGCCTGCTTTTGCCTATGCCCAAACACAAACGGTTAAGGGCACTATTATTGATGAACAGGCCGACTACCCCATTATTGGGGCTACCGTGGTGGTGTTAGATACTGACCCACTACTGGGCGGCAGTACTGATATTAATGGCAATTTCAGAATTGAGAATGTGCCCATTGGCCGCCAAACACTGGCCGTGCAGTATGTGGGCTACAAGTCTATCACATTGCCCAATGTGCTGGTTACTACCGGTAAGGAGGTGGTACTGAATATTAAGCTGGAAGAATCAGTAGAGCAGCTGCAGGAGATTGTGGTAACGGCCGAAGCTGATAAAGACCTGCCTCTGAACGACCTGGCTAAGGTAAGTGCCCGTACATTTAGCCTCGAAGAGGTGCTGCGCTACTCTGGCGGTCGTAATGACGTGGCCCGCCTGGCCAGTAGCTTTGCCGGGGTAAGCACACCAGACGACTCGCGCAATGATATTGTGGTGCGGGGCAACAGCCCTACCGGCCTGTTGTGGCGCATTAACGGGGTGCCTATACGTAATGTAAACCACTTTAGTACCCTGGGCACCACCGGCGGCCCGGTAAGTGCACTCAATACAAATATGCTGCGCACGTCAGACTTTTTGACGGGGGCCTTCCCGGCAGAGTATGGCAATGCCAATGCAGCTGTGTTTGATGTAAATTTTCGCGATGGCAATAAAGATAAGTTTGAGTATACCGCGCAGCTGGCTGCCTTTAGTGGGCTTGAGTTTATGGCAGAGGGGCC
>CAZXTW010000939.1:1914-2840 GCA_964643525.1 uncultured Roseivirgaceae bacterium | reverse complement strand
ACGCGATCGATCGTGTAGATTTTGTCCAGCGCGATTTGCACCCAGCCTTTGCCTTGCTGGTTGGAGATCCAGCTGTGCGAGTTCCCGTATTTTCCTTCGTTGATATGGGCCTGTTGTAATGTATTGTTTGCTTCCATATTAATGTACGTACCGGGTGTCTTTGGCATATTTTTCAGCATACATCAGTGCGGCCCCCATCATGGCTGCATCACGAAAAATGCCAATGGTTTGTATAAAATCGCCAGCTATGGCGCCTGGTATATGAATGAGCAGGATAAACAAAAGCATCATCACAGCCAAGCAGTAAGCGGCTAATTTATCTAGCCGGCCCCACCAGGCACTAACCGAAAAGGCTATGAGGCAGAGGCCCGAAAAGTATACCCAAAATGCCGGAAAGGGCAAGTAGGCAGGTACATAGGGCAGGCTGAATTGTAATGGGCCAAAGTGTAACAGCCCAAACACGGCAAACACTGAGGTAAAGCACCATTTGCCAATTTTTGTTATGTGTTTCATCATTGCTTGTTCAATATTGTATTGTTTGTTTAGATCACGCCCTGGGCACCAAAGTCAGCATCTACCACATGGCTGTTAAGCAGCCCACCCACCTCAGTGGCCAGGAAGGCGGCCAGCTGGCCAATATCTTTTGCCGTGGGGCTTTTGCCCAGCAGGTAGCCCTGTGCCAGCTGTTGCTCAAATACTTCAGCTGGTACACCAGCGGTGCTGGCATTGAGGCGGTTGGTTTCTTTAATAGTAGTGGTATTAACCAGGGCGGTGGGGTTTAAACAGATGGCACGAATGCCCGCCTGCCCAAACTCAGTGGCCAGCACCCTGGTCAAGCCCTCAATGCCTGCACAGGCAGCCGTGACCCCGGCCATGAAGGGTACTTTTATGCGTGAGAGGCTGGCCGTAAGGGTAATGATGGTGCC
>CAZXTW010000939.1:0-1875 GCA_964643525.1 uncultured Roseivirgaceae bacterium | reverse complement strand
CCGCGCGGTTAAGAATTGTGCCCCCAGGTGCACCCTGATCACTTCCATAAATTTATCAAACGGCAGTTGGGTGCTGGGTGTGCCATACTGCATGGCTGCCGGGCGCAACCCAATGCCATTAAATACCACATGCAGGCCCTGCCCCTGTTTGATTATGCGCTGAATAAATGCTTCAATCTGCGCCTCGTTGGTAGCGTCAACCTCATAGGTGTGTGCCACACCGCCTTTGCTGTTGATTTCATTGGCCAGGGCCTGCACAGCTTTGAGGTTGCGGCCAGACAGGTAAAGGGTGGCGCCCTGTTGGGCCATGGCACGGGCTACTTCACTGGCTATGGCCCCATTGGCTGCAAATAGGGCAGCAACTTTGTTTGTAAGTGTTTCCATGATGCTTATTGATTTGTTGTTTGCCTTTTGACGACTGGGCCGGTTGAAACGGTCGGGGTTTTTAACATTTTTTTCATCCTGATTAGAATTGGCAACAGGCATTGAGGCCAGCGCCAACCAAAGGGCTACTACCATGGCCTAAAGCAAGCTGCTGGGCAGCAATAGCAAGCCAATCGGCCATAGAGGCTATAACTTTCAAAAAATATTATAACTTCAGATAAGTAAATTATTTTGGGGCAGGCGGTGTTGTGTGGGTACTTGATTTAACCTAAAATGCTTATGCGCCAGGATGGTATTGTGCTGTGGTTCAGAAATGACCTGCGGCTACATGATAATGTTACGCTACACAAGGCTTTTACAGATAGCCACCGCGTGTACCCTGTGTTTGTTTTTGACCCCCGCCAGTTTGCTACCACCCCTTACGGCTTTCAAAAAACAGGTGCCCACCGCACGCGGTTTTTGCTTGAAAGCCTGCACGCCCTGCAGGCCCGACTGCAACAACAGGGCAGCGACCTGATTGTGGTTGAAGGGCAACCAGAGGTGGTGCTGCCCCAGCTGGCCAGCCAGTGGCAGGCCACCGCCATATACGCCACCAAAGAGGTAACCGATGAAGAAACCCGGGCCGAAGCGGCCATTGAGCAGGCCCTGTGGAAGCATAAAGTGGCCCTTGAGCTGTACTGGCAAAGCACGCTGTACCATGAGGCCGACATCCCCTGGCCCATCCACCAGCTGCCGGCAGTGTTTACGCAGTTCAGGAAGGAGGTAGAGAAAACGGTACAGGTGCGCCCGCAAGTGGCTGTGCCCGAGCTGAGTGCCCTGCCCGCCCACGGGCGCAGCACGCGCATACCTGCCCTTGAAGATTTGGGCTATGCCACCCCCGAGGCTGATGCACGGGCGGTGCTGCCTTTTGAAGGGGGCGAAGCAGCTGCCCTGGCCCGCCTGCGGTATTATTTGTGGGAAGGCGACCACCTGAAGAGTTATAAGCAAACACGCAATGGGTTAATAGGGGGTGACTACAGCAGCAAGCTGAGCCCCTGGCTGGCGCTGGGGTGCCTTTCACCCCGGCGTATTTATGATGAGGTAAAGGCCTATGAGCAGCAGCGCGTGAAGAACAGCAGCACGTACTGGCTGGTGTTTGAGTTGATTTGGCGCGATTATTTCAGGTTTGTGGCCAAGCAGGCGGGTAACAGCCTGTTTCAGGAAGGGGGCATACGGCAAACCAAGCTGGCCCTGGGCCGCCACGAGCGCGTGTTGCAGCAATGGCAGCTGGGCCAAACAGGGGTGCCGTTTATTGATGCCAATATGCGCGAGCTGCTGCATACCGGGTTTATGAGCAACCGGGGCCGGCAAAATGTAGCCAGCTTTTTGGTGAAAGACCTGAAGCAAAGCTGGCAGTGGGGGGCAGCCTGGTTTGAGTCACAGCTTATTGATTATGATGTGTGCAGCAACTGGTGCAACTGGAATTATGTGGCTGGCATAGGCAACGACCCG
>CAZXTW010000938.1:0-2844 GCA_964643525.1 uncultured Roseivirgaceae bacterium | reverse complement strand
GCGGCCAGGTCAGTGCCCGGCTTCAGGCGCACGAAGGTGCTGGCCGGGGTGCTGTACCATTGGCCCTGCTCGGCATCGGCCGCTACCAGCACGTCAAAAGGCAACAGAAAGTCAAACTGTAGGGTGGACTGTGCCGGCGGGTCTTTAAAGATGCCTCCTACCTGAAAGGTTTTTTGCTGGTCGGCACTTTCCCAGGTAATTGGGCTGCCCAAGATGTTGTCAGAGCGGCCAAACAGTTTCTGGGCCATACTTTCAGACAGCAGTATATTGGCCTGGCCTGCCAGTACCTGGGTGGCATGGCCCTGCAACAGGTCAAAATTAAATACCTGGTAAAACTGCTGGTCGGCCAAAAGGCCTTTGGCATTTATGTATTGCTCTTCGCGGCCCAATACCCCGTTGACTCGCCTGGCTGGGTATTGGTTGCTAATGGCCGTGGCGGCCTGCACCTCTGGGTAAGTGGCCATCAGCGCTTCGGCCAGTGGTACAGGTGTATAGCCGTTGGTGCTGATGCCATCGGGCAGGTGCCTGTTCAGCATCACCTGGTACACGGTGCCCTGCTCGTCATGAAAGCGGTCTACCGCCAGCTCATCGGCCACCCACAGGTAGATCAGCAGCACGCTGGTCAGGGCAGTGGCCAGGCCAACCAGGTTAATAATGAACGATGCCCTGTATTTGTTAAAGCCTCTGAAGGCCAGGGTAAGGTGGTGCCTGGCCACGCCATAGTGGGTCATGCGCACATCACCGCTCAGCCTGCGCAACAGGGCCGGGCGCAGCAGCAGCAGGGCTTGCCAAATGTACAGCCGCCTGGCTTTTTTAAGGGGGTACCTGTCCAGGCTATCGTAAAAGCGCTCGGCCATATCGCCTTCTATTTCTTCCAGGTAATCGGCCTTGAGCAGGTGGCCCAGCAGCCTGAACGGCCATTGCGGGGGTGTGTGGTGTTGGTGTTGCTTCATGAGGCCGGGTAGTTGCCGAGCTGCCCCATGGCGGCCCATAGTTGCGCCCTGATGGCCTTCATCTCGCCCAGCACCCGGTGGGCATAGGGCGTGGCGGTATAAAAGCGTTTGCGTTTGCCTCCGCGCTTTTGGGTGGCTTCTCCCCATGCAGAGGTCAAAAAGCCTTTCTCTTCCAGCCGCTTCAGGGCCGTCTGGATGGCCCCAATGCTTAAGGTCTGGTTCAGGCGCGCTTCCAGGTCACGCTGCACCTCACTGCCGTAGGCTTCCTGCCCCAGCACAATTACCGTCATTAAGATCAGTTCCTGAAACTCACCCAGGTTGTACTTCTTCATGCCATTTACTTCTAATTGAAGTAAATATAGTAAACTATATCCTATTCATTGAAGTTTAAATACCTCAAGTGTGTTAAAAGCCTGATTAGCGGCTTTGACTACTTGCTAAACGGTTATAGAAATTGAAGCCAGCTTTTACTTTTACTTAGGCTTTGTTGGTGTTGGGGGTCTCAAAAGAGAGATAAAAATCACTTGAGCTGTTCTATGGCAGCCGGGCTGAGGCCAGTATAACGTACAATTTCTTCAATGGGCTTACCATCTTGAAGCATGGCACGTGCAAACTCTTTATTACGCTCATCAATACCTTGTCCACGACCTTCCTCTCTGCCCTCTTCTCTGCCCTTTTCCCAGCCCATTTGTTCAGCGGTTTTCCGGATGCTGTAATCATCCCATTCCAGCTTCAGGCTGTTCCAGTAGGCCAGCTGCTCTTCAAGGCTCATATTGGCTACATTTCCCATAGTAAATACTTCTTTAAAAATACCTTTGTTTAATGCCTCAGGCACTTCTTCCAAGGTGTGCAGGTGTTTCAATAAGAACAACCAAATTTCTTTTTCAGTTGCCAGCTCTGGCAACCCTACTTTAAATTTAGGCAATTCATAGTATAAAAACGTCAACTTATCATAAAACACCGCTTTGCTTCCGGTATGCATCAGCTTTACCTCATGCTCATAGCCAGCAGGTACTGGTTCGGGCAGCTTAAAGTCTAATAACGATAAGGTATAGACATGGTTCAGCTTGTAATCCCATTCGCCTTTTTCGGCCTGCTCTTGTATGGCAAAAGAAGCGTAAAGCAGGCTTCTGTCTTTAAAGTAGGCTTGTGGCGCACGTTGCACTTCAATAATAAAACGGTCGTTTTGCTCATTTACACAATACAGGTCATACACGGCATGCCGCCTATGGTGGGTTTCGCCCACGGCTTCGTTTTTCTTAATGGTCAGGTCTTTCACCACCTGGCGGCCATCAAGTAGGGCATTTAAAAAGCTAATCAACAGGTGCTTATTACTTTCAGTACCGAGTATGCGTTTAAAACCAAAGTCTGTAAAAAGGTTAATGTATTTATCTGTCATAGGTTTCAGGGCTGGTTGTTGGGTGGTTCGTGCTGGTCAACAATGAGCCCCAATACAATGCTATTATACATTATGTAACCTTTGCACAACATATATTTTAACGGTAAGCTACAGCCCAAACTTTGAGGGTGGTATAGCCAGCTAAAGCATGCTATTGTGAATGGTAGAGCCGCATTGCAATGCGGCTCTGCGGTTTACAGGTTGATGGCACATAGCAGTAAGCTCAAAATGAGCTGTAAAACAGAAGCACACCCAGCAAACTGGCTACTTATAATAAGTACATTGCAGTTTGTGCTTTAGTGTTGGCTGTTTATCCTTTGAAAATGCGACCAGGTTAGGTAGCTTACTGCCTTTTATCGGGCTATTGCTCATCTTTTCTCTGCCTTGCAAAGACAAAAGACTTCAAGTCTATCGACAAAAGACTTTAAGTCTATCGTTAAAAGACTTTAAGTCTATTGGTAAAAGACTTTAAGTCTATTGGTAAAAGACTTT
>CAZXTW010000937.1:0-2845 GCA_964643525.1 uncultured Roseivirgaceae bacterium | reverse complement strand
TGCTATTGAGTTTTCACCAGGAATTAAAAGTGCTGAGTTGACCAGACTATCGAATAAATCACTGTTACAGCGTGCCCGTTCTGCGTATTTCCCAACTATTAGCGCAGCTGGCCGTTATGGTACCAGCTGGTCAAATAACGGAATTCCGTCAGACCCTGCTGGTGAGGTATCTGGCTTTTCTGAGCAGATAGACTTTAATACGTTTGAGTATGTTGGTGCATTTTTCTCATGGAACCTATTTGACAGGGGCCAGCGTGAAAACAACAAGCAGGTGGCAAAAATCAATATGTTAAATGCTGAGTTAACCAAAAAGCAAACGCAGCAAACATTGGTTAATACTGTGCAACAGGCCTACTTAAATTTAGTAGCGGCACAAAGTACTTACCGCTCGGCCACACAAAGTTTAGAATCGTTAGAGCAGTCTTACGCATTTGCGCAAAAAAGCTACGAAGCAGGCCAAATTGATTTCTATACTTACTTTGAGGCTTTAAATAATAAAAACAGGGCCGAGTTTGAATTGGCCTCTGCCAAGTATGGCATTATATTCAGAAAGCAGATTTTAGATATCCACATGGGTATCCAGTAATACTGCTTAATAGACATGATATGCTATGAAGGCGGCCTTTGGTCGCCTTTTTTGTTTTTACATTATGAGGTTGGTTAGCTGGTATACTTGATTAACTGTAGGTTGCCAGTATGGTCAATAGAAGCATAATGATACTGACTAATCCACTCGCCCAGGTTAATGTACCGACTTTTGTTACCTACCGGCAAATCTAAGGGCAAGTGCCTGTGCCCTAATATATAGGCATTGTGGTGGGTGTTTTGTTCTACTTCTTTGCAGTATTGGTAAATCCATTCATCATCGCCAAGAAAAGTCTCATCAGCCGTGGCACTTTTTTTACGGCTGCTTCTTGACCAGGCATGGGCAATGGCCATGCCTATATTAGGGTGCAACCACCTAAAGGCCCATTGGCATACTGGGCTTCTGAATACCTTCTTTAAAAACTTATAAGTCTGGTCGCCGCCACCCAGGCCATCACCATGGCCAAGGTAAAGCAAGCTATTGTTGATTTGCACTGACTGCGGGTCATGGTATATTTCAATGCTTAGCTCTTTGGTCAGGTAATCGTACATCCACATATCGTGGTTGCCACTAAAAATTATTATATGTATGCCTTGATCAGACAGGCTGGCCAGTTTACCTAAAAAACGGGTGAACCCCTTCGGTATTACATGTTTGTATTCAAACCAGAAGTCAAACACATCGCCCAGTAAAAATATAGTATGGGCCTGTGGTGCTATGCTGTTGAGCCAGCTGATTATTTTATCTTCTCTGAGCCGGCTTTGGTGATGGTTGGGTGCTCCCAGATGAAAGTCAGAAGCAAAAAAAACCTTTTTGTTGTTGGGGAGCTCAATATCTGTGAGGGGCATGTTTATGTTAGTCATGGCACCTGTGCATCATAAAAAAACCAGGCCTGTATGATACCAGGCCTGGTTGGCATATGTTTGTATAACAGCTTATGGTTCTTTAGTTTTTTCTTGTAATGTAGTGGGGTCACTTTCTTTGTCAGGGCTGCTGTTCAGGTCTGAATTTTCAGTGCCATTCTTTACCTCTTGCTCCGTTGTGGCCTCAGGAGTTTGCCCATTTTCTTTTTTCTTGGCAAACTGTTCGGTACCGGTGGTAAAGGCCTGGTAGGTGGTTTGCTTTTCAAAAGGACGCTTACCTATGAGCCGCTCAAGGTCAGACTGGAAAATGATTTCTTTCTCAAGTAGCTCCTTAGCAATAACCTCAAGCTGCTCTCTTTTATCTAATAATAGTTTTTTGGTGCGGTTGTAGGCATCTTGAATCAGGTTGCGCACTTCTTCATCAATTGTTTCTGCCGTAGCTTCAGAATAGGGCTTGTTAAAGTTGTACTCTGATTGCTTTGAATCATAAAATGAAACGTTACCAATTTTATCGTTCATGCCATAAACAGTAACTATACTGTAGGCCATTTTGGTAACACGCTCAAGGTCACTTAGTGCTCCTGTTGATATTTTGGTAAACATAATCTCTTCAGCAGCCCTACCACCCAGGGTCATGCACATTTCATCAAGCAATTGCTCTGTTTGGTATAAAAACTGCTCTTTTGGCAGGTATTGGGCATAACCAAGTGCGGCAACCCCACGAGGTACGATGCTTACCTTTACCAAAGGGTCAGCATGCTCTAAAAACCAGCCTGCCACTGCGTGACCTGCTTCGTGGTAGGCAACAATGCGTTTTTCTTCGGGAGAAATAATTTTGTTTTTCTTTTCAAGCCCACCAATAACCCTGTCAATAGCATCTTGAAAATCTTGCATATCAACCTCTTTCTTATCTCGCCTGGCGGCAATAAGGGCAGCTTCGTTGCATACATTAGCAATTTCAGCACCTGCAAAGCCGGGTGTTTGGGCGGCAAGTTTTTTGGGGTCAACAGCACGCGAAAGCTTAAGTGGTTTAAGGTGTACCTTAAATATGGCTTCACGCCCAACAATATCGGGCTTATCAATACTAATTTGTCTGTCAAACCTGCCGGGGCGCAGCAGAGCAGAGTCAAGCACATCTGGCCGGTTGGTGGCAGCAAGTATAATTACGCCAGAGTCGGTAGCGAAACCATCCATCTCTACCAATAGCGAGTTCAAAGTATTCTCGCGTTCATCGTTAGAGCCAGGCATTTGGCCTTTACCCCTTGAGCGGCCAATGGCATCAATCTCATCGATAAATACGATACAAGGCGCTTTTTCTTTGGCTTGCTTAAACAAATCTCTAACCCTGGCAGCACCTACCCCTACAAACATTTCTACAAAGTCGGAGCCCGACAGT
>CAZXTW010000936.1:0-2849 GCA_964643525.1 uncultured Roseivirgaceae bacterium | reverse complement strand
CGACGTCACAATCTCCGTCAGCATCTCCAGCGTGCGCTCGCCATCGCCCAGCATGGGCACGGGCAGCGAGCTGCCTACCGGCCGGCCGGTATAGTCAATTAAAGGCTGGGTGGCAATAACCAGGGGGTTATCACCATGCAGGCGGGTTTGCTGCTGCACAGGCTGGTTGAGGCCATTGGCAAAGGTAATGCCCTCGCCCACGCGCTGCCCTTCAGTAAAGGTGCGCTGGTAGCTGTAGTTTTTACCCGCTTCAGGGTGGGTAAATTCAAATGTGTTGTGGGCCGACCAGCTGCCGTAATTGGCCGGGTTGCCCATGCCGCCAGGTAAGCTGCCCAGCGGGCGTACCCGCCAGGCATAGGTGCCGTCACCCTCGGCCAAAACAAGTGTATGGCTCAGGGTGGCACTTTCAATTATTACATCGGTAGCTCCCTGCCAAAAGGGCTCATCAATTGCACCCTGGCCAGGCACTACCCTTTTTACCTGTAGCTGGTACTGGGGTATGTACTGGCACTGGTTGTAGTTGCTTAGAGTCCATTCAAGGGTTTGGTCTAACGAGTTGGGGTTGTTGGTGGGTTCAGTAAGTACCACCAGGGCAGAGTCGGGGTTTACTTCTGTTACTTCTTCATACCACGATTCAAATATGAGCTCTGAATGGTCAGGCACATTGATGGTGCTGTAGCTGTTGGCTACAGGGGTAATGTTGATGTTGCGTACGTTTTGTGCATCGGCCCCAACAAATGCAAAACGGAACAGCTGCTCTGGTGCATTTTTATCAATAAAAAAGGGAACCCCATTTTTGCGCAACATTTCGGCCCCTGTAAAGTCATAGGCCACAATGTTTACGTCAAGGCTTGTGGTAAAGTCAATGGCGTTGCCCCAGTTGTATTCTTCGCCAGCTGCCAGGCGGGTGTAAATGTTTAGCCTGGTCATGGTACGCACACAGGCCTGGCTGACTTCATTACACACGTTGGCCTCCAGCCTTTTGGTTAATGGGCTGCTGTTGTTGTTAAACAGCTCATAATGGGCAAAGTTGACTTTAGGGGTTTTAGTACGGTCAATGGTTACGTTTACCGTCAGGTTGTAAGGTGTGCCCTGGCGGGTGGTGTTGAGGCCGGGCAGGTACAGCTCTGGGGTTAGGGTAAAGTTGTAGGTGCCAGAGCTGGCAAAGCTTATGTTAACGTTGGTGCCCGTACTGTTTTGTGTGGTAATGGTGGCCCCGGTGGGTACCTGCCAGTTAATTGCCCCTATATTGCCGGCCCTGTTTACTACAAATTGCACAGGTACGTTAGAGCATACGCTTGCAGGCCCGTTAACTGTAGTGATTTGGCTGGGCTGGGCAATAACGGTTACATTAAAGGTTTGGGTGCTGCCCGTGTTGCAGCCCTGCGCCGGTATGTTGGCTGTGAAGGTAAATGTTTGGCTGGCCCCGGTAACAGTGCCCGCCCCAAAGGTAAAGGTATAGTCAGTGGCTGAGCCTGGCACGGCCTGCACCGTGGTGGCAGCAGGCAAGCCTGCCCATTGCACCGGCTGGGGCACGTCAATAAAGTCAAGGCTTACAGTAAGCTGGCTGCCTTCTAACACCGTGCTGTTGGCAGGGGTAATGGCTGCAATTACATTGCCCTGATCACTAAATACATTGCGTGTTATTACAAGGTTGCACACCTGGCCAGTGCCTGCATTGGGCGTAAAGGTAACGGTTTTTACCCCTGGGGTGGTGTAGGTTACCTGGTACTGGTCAGTGCCAACAATGCCCCCATTGGTAACGCCCTGGCTGGCCGTAAAGGTGTAGTTGTTCAAGTTGTAACCTGGCAGGTAAAGTGTTTCAGCGGCGCCGGCACATAAGTCAGTGGTGTTTTGTGCAGGTATTACGGGGGCAGGGGCTACGTCACGGGTAATGGTAAATTCGCACTGGCCGGTAAGGTCATTATTGTTCCTGAAAGTAAGCGTTTGCAGGCCAGGCTGGGCGTAGGTTACCTGCACAGTGTTGGCAATATTGCCATTGCTGGCATTGGGCAGGGGGGTTATGTTTGTAATGCCCCCTGCATTGGCCGAGGTAATGGTGAAGTTAAAGAGGTTGGCTTCTGGTATGGTTATGAGCTGTGTGGTGTTGGCACACACAGGCTGCGAGTAGGCCGGGTTAATGGTAAAGTCAGGGCAATAGTTAAAGGTAAACGAGCCTGTTTGCCCCGGGCCGGTCAATGCGCTGCACAGGCTAAAGGGTACTACCTGTATGGTGTGGGTTTCAAAGGGGGCAAAGTCAGCATAGTTTATAACCAGCGGGGTATTTACGTTGTTGGTGCTGGCATAGGCAGGCTGGGTAAGGCTTTTGCCCCAACGGAAGTACCAGATGTTGCCGGTAATTGTGCCCGGTACAATGTTGTATTCATGTATGGTGCCGTTTTGCGCGGCGGTGTTTTCAACTACGTTGTTAATGGTAATGATGGGCTCTGCCTTTAGGGTAAGGGTGGCCTGCACCTGGTAGTTGGTGGGTGGGTTGCCGGGCTGGTTGTTAGTCCAGCTAACGGTCACGGTAATATTGCCCACATCGTTGCCCTGGATGGCATCCCAATTGACTACCAGTTGGGTTTGGCCATTGGCCAGTTGGGTTTGCTGCGGCCATGCAGCTGGCGAGGTAACTACGGCGGTGTTAGAGATTGCCCACTGGTAGTTGCCATCTACATTATCGGGCAGGTCGTCGTTCAGGTTCAGGGTAAATGTGGTTGCCTGGCCACCGCAGGGGCTGCCATTGAGGGTGGTGATGGTAGCCGGTGCCGGTGCGGCGGGGTCAAGCACGGTAATGGTTACTTCATCAAAGCCGGCAAGGCAATCACCAAAGGCTTCGGCCCTGA
>CAZXTW010000935.1:0-2850 GCA_964643525.1 uncultured Roseivirgaceae bacterium | reverse complement strand
GTTTACTGCCAGGGTAATTGGCTTGTTTAACAAATTGCCGGGGGCCTTGTTCCATTGCTGGCCTTCGCCCCTGTCCATTGGTAGTTTTACCGTATGCCCATCGGCCCGGTTAAACGTTTCATAGCGGTGCAGCAGGGCCTGCACCTGGTACGTGCCTGCCGGCAGGTTACTTAACTTTTGTATGGGGTAGCCAAAAGCGCTGCCATCAACCACCATTTTATCACCGGGCTTAATGCCTGTCACATCAATACCAAACACCTGCTGGGTATTGGGGCCATCAATAATCTGGTTGCGTGGCTCGGCGGTACTGTCGGTGCTAAGCATTAACAGCAGGCGGCCATCAAGGGTGGCCCCTTCAAGGCTTTCAGGAAAAGTCACCTCAAAGTAAAAGTCACTGCTGCTGCCCCCGCCGGGTGTACAGGCCCAGGCAAGGCCCAGGTAAAACATTGCAATAACCCACACACCGCGGGTTTTTAACCAGGTTACTAGGCGTGCCTCGGGCAGTTTATTGTTGGGGTTACTCATGGTTTGTTAAACTGTTAGTAGTAAGTGAAAATACAGATTATTGGTGTATTAATGAAGCCTCCCTCTTTAACGGTTTAACGGTAAGGCAATAGCTTAAATGCCTGGCCTTCGGGGTAAACATCTTTGCCTCGGGGCAGTTCTATAAAGGCATCTGCCTGCACCAGGTTGGCCAAATCACCAGAGCCATGCCCCTCTTCAGGGTGCGCCCAAAGCACGCCCTGGGCATCAGTTTGCAGGTGCACCTGTGCAAAATAGGTTAAGTCAGGCTTAAAGTGCACTGCCCTGGCCAGGCGGGCATAACCTGCGGGCTGTGGTGTAGCCTGCAGGCAGCGCAGCAGCCAGGGTATAAAGTACTGCTGCGTGCACATAAATGACGATACCGGGTTGCCAGGCAAGGCAAACACCAGTGCGCCGCCGGGGTGCCTGCCAAACCAGAAAGGCTTGCCGGGGCGTTGCTTAATTTTATGAAATTGCTTTTGCACACCCAGTTTTGTCAGGGCTTCGGGCAAAAAGTCAAACTTGCCTTTTGATACCCCGCCACTTAACATAATAACCTCATACTGTTGCAGCATAGGCTCAAGCTGGGCAATAATCTCATCCAGCTTATCATCAAGGTGGGCCTTATCAGCCTGTATGCCATACCTGGCCATGGTGGCCCCCAGGCGGTATATGTTCGACTTTCTGATCTGGTGTGGCAGCGGTTGCTCGTTTACTTCTACCAACTCATCGCCAGTAGAAATTATCACAGTTTTAGGGGAGCGGCTCACCTGCACCTGGTGCTTGCCCAGGGTAGCGCCTACCCCTACCTCAGCAGATGAAATGACGGTGCCCCTGGGCACTACCAAAGCACCCTGGGCCCGGTCTTCACCCCGGTTGTGTACATTTTGCCCCTGGGTAACCGTATCAATATTTACTGTAGCCGTGCCATTGGCAATGGTCAGGTCTTCATACCGAATTACCGTATCCGTACCAACAGGCAGGCTGGCGCCGGTCATGGCTTCCAGGCAGGTGCCGGTGGTGGTCAATTGCTGTTGTGGGCTGCCCGCAGCCGCCATGCCGACTATGGCAAACTGCCGCTGGCCGCTGGCATAATCACTAAAGGCTAGGGCTATGCCATCCATCGTTACACGGTCATAGGGGGGCATATCGCGGTCGGCCACAAAATCTTCTGCCAAAATGCGGCCCATGCATTGGTCCAGAGGCAACTGCTCGGTACCAAAATGTACTACATGGTCATTTAAAATCTGAATGGCTTCTTCAACAGGTATCATTTCTTGCATAGCAATCAGGGGCTAAGGGGTTGTTGGCTCATAACGTGGGAAAATTAGGCGATAATTTCTAATTTTCTGCTGTTTACTCAAACAACCTATGCTTGCACCTGCTACCATTGCCCAAATAAAGGCCCAGTTTCCGGTATTTACACACCACCCTCAATTGGTGTACCTTGATAACGCCGCTACCACCCACAAGCCCCGGCAGGTAATTGCGGCCATGGGCACCTTTTACGAGCAGCACAACGCCAACATACACCGGGGGGTTTACGGGTTAGCGGCAGAGGCTACCCAGCAATATGAAGCGGTGCGGCACCTGGTGGCCCAGCACATAGGTGCACCCAACGCCCAGTGCATTGCCTTTACCCAGGGCACTACCGAAGGCATTAACATGGTAGCCCAAAGCTTTTTGGCCCAAAAGCTACGGCCAGGGCACCAGGTAGTAGTTACTGCTATGGAGCACCACGCCAACCTGTTGCCCTGGCAGCACCTGTGCCAGCAAACGGGTGCCCAATTACGGGTAGCCCCCTTGACCAATCAGGGCGAGTTAGACCTGGATGCCCTGGAAGGCCTGCTCACCCCTACTACCCAACTGCTGGCCGTTACCCATATTAGCAATACCCTGGGCACGGTAAACCCAGTGGCTGGTGTCACTGCCATGGCCCACAAACAGGGTATACCTGTACTGGTTGATGGTGCCCAGAGCGCGGCCATCCACCCGGTTGATGTGAACGCCATGGGCTGCGACTTTTTTGTGTTTGGTGCCCACAAGGCTTTTGGGCCCTTTGGCGTAGGCGCATTGTATGCCCATGAAAAGCACCATGCCCACATAAGCACGTACAAACTGGGTGGGGGCATTGTGCAGGTGGTTAGCTATACTGACAGCAGCTTTCAAAGCTACCCCAGGCACCTGGAGGCCGGCACACCCAATATTGCCGGGGTGGTGGGCATGGGGGCCGCCCTGCAATGGCTGGGCCAGTATGACCGTACCCAAACGGCCAGCCATGTGGCCCAGCTCAGTGCCTACCTGCGGCAACAGCTGCATCAACTGCCA
>CAZXTW010000934.1:0-2858 GCA_964643525.1 uncultured Roseivirgaceae bacterium | reverse complement strand
ATACCGTTGGTAATGCAGCGCTGCATACAGGTTAGTATTGTTGAGCCGGGTGCTGAGGGCGTCTTGAAAGGCAAACCCGGTTTTACCGAAGCTGGCCCCACCATCGGCCTGTAACACCCCCTTTTTAGTTGGTACCCTGTAATTAGCAATGGTTAGGTTGCGGGTTTTGTTTTGCTGAAAGATGCCAGTGGTGGTAGGGTGGCGCACCCTGAACCCATACTGCTCGTCAATGCTGTAGTTAAACACTGTTAACTGGTTTTTGCCCAGCTGTTGCTGCCATAGCAGCCCGGCATCTGTCAGGGCAAAATGCGCTAAGTTTTGCAGGGCCTTGTTGTTAAGGGCTTTCAGGGCAGCATCACTTTGGTGGTTGCCAAAAAAGGTAAGCCCCTGCTTGTAGCCGGTTTTTTTAGAGGGCAGGCTTATATAGGCCCCAACACTGGCCAATGATAAGGCCACCTGCTTTTCGGCATTTTGTGGTGGCTTGCTGTTGGTATGCATGGCCACCAGCCCGCCAGAGGTATTGCCATATTCAAGAGGCGGATTGCCAGGAAAAATATGAACTGCATCAATCATGGCAGTATTGAACAGGCTAAAAGTGCCAATGCCGTTAAGCTGGCCAAACTTTACCCCATCATACACTGGCACATTATTAAAATATATGCCGGTTTCGGCAGGGCTGCTGCCCCTGAACGAGATATTGGCCGATTCATCTGGTGTGGTGCTGCCGGCCATAGAGGCTACTGCCAGCAAAGGGTCGGCCCGGGCGGCGGGGTTTGTGTATATATCCATTTTATTAAGCTGCACAATGGCAAACTCTTCAGCAAGTAGTGGCTTAGCTGTAACTTCTACAGCAGCCATGGCCCTTGCAATGGGCTGCAGGGCAATGGTGGCGGGTAAGGTTATTTGCGGGTGCCAGGCCAGCCGCACCTCCTGGTAGCCAACAAATGATACAATTAATGTATCGTTGCTGGTTTGTGGCAGGGGCAGGCTGCATTGCCCTTGTGTATCGGTGGCAGCGCCCTGTTGCCAGTTGCCCAGCCAGTAAGCATTGGCGCCAGGTAGTGCACTTTGGTCGGTGCCATCAACCACCTGAAAATGATGGGCATTGTGCTGCGCCAGGCACAGGGCACTGCACAACCCCACTACAACTGATAACAACAGGCGAACCAGCATGATTAAAAAGTGCTTTGGCCTTTTTCAGCACTGGGTAGCAGGCTGTATTTTACCCAGTTAAAATCAGGGGCTACCTCCAGGGCTTTTTTGTAAACCGTGACCGCCTCCTGGTGTTTGTCTGTTTTTTGCAGGGCCACGCCATACCAGGCCAAGGCTTCAAGGTATTGCCAATTGTGGGTAAGGTCGGCCTGTGCCTCAAGCAGCCTAATGGCCTCTTTATAGCTTTTTATTGCCTCTTTGTAGCTGCCACCAAACATGCCCGGGGTAAATAGTTTTGAACTGCCCCGCTGTAACCAGGCATAGGGCAGGGTATTGTCATACTTCAATGCCTTTTCAATATGACTGCTGCTTTTCATGCCAAGCAGCATACCTTTCATGGGGCTAAAGCCCATAACCAGCCCATACAACTCGGCCTGCATGGCGTGGGCGGCAGCATTTTTAGGGTTAAGTGCCATTAGCTTATCAATATTGTCTTGCACAGCCCCCTTGTAGGTTTTAAAGGTGGCTTCGTCTTCACTGGCCATGGTGCTGCTCAATAAACCCATCTGTGCCCTGGTTAGGGCCAGTAAGTGGCTTTCATCTTCTGGGTTAGCACTGTAGGTTTCCTGAAGCATACTTACCCCTTGTTTCCACAGGGTTAAGCTATTAGTGGTATAGGCCGTATACAATACTGCCTGGGGGTTGGTTGTGCTGGTTGGGGCAGAGTTGCTTTGGGCCAGTCCGCGACTTGCCACAAGCATCAACAGGTACAGGCTTGCTGTAAACAGGTGGTTCAGAATGGTTTTCATAGTAGTGTATTTTATGATTTTAAATAATTCAATTAATAGAGAGGTTTATAATGTAAACCAGGTAGTCAAAAAAATAATCAGCTCTTTTGTATGTCTATGTATTGCTTTAGCGTGTTGACATAGTGCTCAAAGGCTTCAATACCCTTTTGGCTTACTTTACAAACGGTTTGTGGCATTTTGCCTTTAAACCGCTTTTGTACAGTAATGTACCCGGCGTTGGCAAGCTTATCTATCTGCACGCTCAAGTTACCGGCAGTAGCCCCTGTTTTTTCTTTGAGGTAAACAAACTCAGCCTCTTCTACACCAATGAGCAGACTCATTACTGCCAGGCGCAACTGTGAATGCAATAAGGGGTCTAAACTGTCAAATGCACTCATGCTTTTCTGTTTCTTAACATATACCCAGGTATAAGGTAACCGCCAATAACTGCCACAGACGATAAGATTAGCTGAGTGTTTTCAGTACTGTAAAACGATGCCATGGCGCAGGCCCAGAATACTATAGCCCCCAATACAATTGGTTTGTAGCGTATGGTTACACCTGTTAAAAAGGTGGCAACGCCGGCCAGCAGCAAAATCATGGGGCTTATGTGGTCGTAAACTTTTGGGGCACTGAATTGCAACACGATAAAGGCTATGATAAAGGCCAGCCAGATCATGCCCAGAATGGTGTCATAGTGTGACCGGTGTGTTTTGCGTTTGCGTTTGCGGTAGCCATATATGGCAGAGGCAAAACCAGCAGGTATGGTAATAAGCCAGGCAGCAAATGGGGCCTGTACCTCTGTAAAGTTGGCCAGGCAATAGTGGGTGGTATTGCCCAGCAACACCACCCAGCCCCATAATAAAAAGTAAAAGGCACTGTATTGTATGTTGCCCTTTGCCTGGTTAATCATGTTGG
>CAZXTW010000933.1:0-2865 GCA_964643525.1 uncultured Roseivirgaceae bacterium | reverse complement strand
TTGCGACGCCCCTCATGCTCGGCGCACCGCAAAATGTGCTCGACAGTCTGGCGTGCCACCGTTACACAATATGCTGTCGTTATTGGCTACCACTACGGTGGGGGTAGGCTCTACAGTAATTTGCAGCGTATCACTCAAACCATCAGGGCAGCCCGCCAGCGTAGGCGTAATGATGTAGGTTACCACAATGGTATCGTCACTGCTGTTAATTAAGGTGCCGTTAATGTTAAAGGGGGCTGTTAAGCCGCTTGCATTGGCAAAGGCCGTGCCACTGGTGTTGGCCACATCAGTTGAGGTAGCCGAATAATCAAACGAGAGGTTGGCCGGGGTGGTAGGCTGCGTAGGGCTGGTCACCACAATGGCCACGTTACCCTCGTTACATATAAGCGGGGTAAAGAGGGTGGCTACCGCTACCGGTTCAGGCTCAACCACTACACTGGTAACCTGCGGGGTGCCATCGGTGCAGCCTGCATATTTGGGCGTAATGGTATAGGTTACCGTAATTGGGTTGTCAGATGTATTGGTGAGGGTTCCGTTCAGGGTAAAGGGTGCCTTCAACCCGGTCTGGTTGGCAAAGGCGGTACCGCCCGTGGCCCCGGCGTTGTTAGAAACCACAGCTACATCATAGCTCAGCAGGGCTGTGTCTGAGGGGTTGTTGGGCGAGGTAACCTCAATATTAATATTGTCAGCATCACAAACCAGAGCAGTTGTATTGTTTACCTGGGCCACTGGCGAAGGCTCAACCACTACGGTGGTAGTGATTGGTGGGCCGTCAGGGCAACCTGCCAGTTTAGGTGTAATGGTATAGGTTACCGTTACAGTGTCAGTACTGCTGTTGGTAAGCGTACCAGTAATAGTAAATGGCAAAGCAACGCCTGCTGTACTGGTAAAAGCAGAACCCCCAGTGGCGCCGGCATTGGTGCTGGTGGCTACAAAATCAAAAGTCAGGTCGGTTGGGTCAGAGGTGTTGGTGGTACTGGCCACATCAACTGATACTGCACCACCATTACAAAGCAGGGTGTCATTATTGGTAACCGATAGGGTTGGGGTGGGCTCAACAATTACGCTTACCGTTTCTGGGGTGCCGTCACTACAACCCGCCAGTGCTGGGGTAATGGTATAAATTACCCGAAGGGTATCATTACTATTGTTGGTAAGCGTACCACCAATTGTAAATGGCCTGGTAAGGCCTGCAGCCCCGGTAAAGGCAGTGCCGCCGGTGGCCCCGGCATTGGTGCTGCTTACCGTATAGCTAAAGGTAAGCCCTGTAGTGTCAGTGGTATTGGTGGTACTGGTTACGTCAATATCAATTCCATCACCATTACATACTATGGGGGTATTGTTGGTAATGTCAACATCAGGAGTAGGCTCCACAGTCACACTTACTGTTTCAGGGGTACCGTCACTGCAACCTGCCAGCTCTGGGGTAATGGTGTAGGTAACGGTAAGTGTATCATTACTATTATTGGTAAGCGTACCACTAATGGTAAATGGCCTGGTAAGACCAGCAGCCCCGGTAAAGGCTGTGCCACCTGTGGCACCTGCGTTGGTGCTGCTTACCGTATAGCTAAAGGTCAGGTCAGTGGTGTCGGTGGTAGTAGTGGTGCTGGTTACGTCAATGTCAATGGTGCCGCCATCGCATACCACCGGGGTGTTGTTGGTCACATCAACAGCAGGTGTAGGCTCAACTACCACAGAGGTACTTACCGGGGTGCCAGGGTCACACCCGGTGTAAGTTGGTGTAAAAGTAAAGGTAACCGTAATGGCACTGTCTGCACTGTTGGTCAATGTACCGGTCAAGCTGCCGGGGTAGGCCACACCGGTAGCCCCGCTAAAGGCTGTGCCACCTGTAGCGGCATTGTCGGTACTGCCCACCGTGTAGTCAAACAGCAGGTTGCTGGTATTGGTCGTAGTGGTGAGGCTGGCCACATCAATATCTATGGCACCGCCATCACAAACAACCGTGTCGTTATTGGTTACTGAAAGTTGGGGTGTAGGCTCAACAATTACCTCGACCGTATCTGCCTCGCCAAAGCCACAGCCACTTAAGCGTGGCTCAAAGATGTAGGTAATGGTTATAGGGGCATTGCTGCTGTTGGTAATGGTATCGTTCAGGGTAAAGGGCAGGGTTAAGCCCGGGCGTGTGCCCAGCACAATGCTGCCACCAGTACTGCCTGCATCTGACGATGATGTGAGGATGCGCAGGTTGACCCCGGCCAGGCTGTTGGGCACTGAAGGCGTAACCGCCTCAATATCTGTCACGCCACCATCACAAATAACGGGTGTATTGTTGGTAGCTACCACACGTAGGGTAGGTTCAACCCGCACAGTGGTTATTACCTGAGCGCCATCAGTACAGCCCGTATAAACGGGTGTAAAGGTATAAGTAACGGTTACCACAGCATCGCTGCTGTTGGTCAGGGTGCCGTTTAGGGTAAACGGTGCTTTTAGCCCTGTGGCACTGGCAAAGGCTGTACCACCAGTGGCACCAGGGTTGTCTGAGCTTGCCGTGTAGTCTATCCTTAATAAAGACGTATCAGTCGGGTTGGTGAGGGTGCTTACGTCAATATCAATGGTGCCGCCATCACAAACCAGTACATCGTTATTGGTTACGGTTACCTGCGGCGTAGGCTCTACAATCACGCTCACTACCTCAGGGGTGCCGTCACTACAACCTGCAAGTTCCGGAGTAATTGTATAAATCACGCGAAGCGTGTCGGTGCTGCTGTTGGTCAGGGTACCGCTAATGGTAAATGGCCTGCTTAAGCCCGTAGCACCGGCAAAGGCCGTACCGCCAGTGGCCCCGGCATTGGTGCTGCTTACCGTATAGCTAAAGGTCAGGTCAGTGGTATCAGTGGTGTTGGT
>CAZXTW010000932.1:0-2870 GCA_964643525.1 uncultured Roseivirgaceae bacterium | reverse complement strand
TTGAAAAGCCAGCTTAACCAGTAATCAATTCCATACCTAAGTAGTTTTAGTATTTAATGCCTGTAAGGCCTGGGCTAGGGGCTGGTAGTTGATTTTTTTGATAAGTGGCTCAAGCAGTAACGGCCCCTCCTGGGTAAGGGCTTTGGTTAAATTGTTTATACATGTTTCAGGTGCCTGGTGTTGCTCAATAAATAGCACAAGGGGTGCCACCACCCCCTCAACATCAGCCAGGTGTGCTTGGTTTAGCAGCAAGTAAGCATTGATTTTACTTTCAATAGGCCAATTGTACTGGGTTTCAGTTACCTCATCTACCACAAGGCTGTTGGCCAGTGCCTGCACCTGGTTGAAGGCCAGCGGCAGCAAGTCACGAATAGTGCTGTATAGTTCAGGCTCAAGCAGTAATACTGTCAGAAACAGTTCAGGCCCATCAGCTTCAAGCAACCAGTGCCTTAACGCCTGGTGCTGTATGGCTTGCACCCTGTAGCCAGCAAATTGCCCCACCAAATCTCTAACCAGAAACACGCGCTTTATTGACAGGTTATTTGGCAGGCCGGCCATACCTGCTGGCTGGCCAGGGCATGGGGCATAACCCGGCAGGCACAGTTGGGTGCCGGTAATTACCTGTACCGGTATTTGCTGGCCATGGGCATTGGCTACGGTACCCAGCTTGCCCCAAAGGTTATTGATGTAATGGGGGGTACGGGCCACCAGGGCCAGTACTGTTATTTGGGTAACAGGCAGCAGCGTGAGCTGCTCTACCAGTTGCATTAACGACTGGCCCGTGTGGCATGCCTCTAGCAAAACCAATACATGCTGGCCATTAACTGCCTGTGCCAGGCGGGCTGCCGGGTGGGTAAAGCGCCACCCATGGGGGGTACTGATGCGCGGTATGGGCATGAGGCTTACCTGGTTGTTGCCCAGGGTGGTTCTGTACCAATCGGCCGGTAGGGCCTCTATGGCGTCGTGCACAGGGTAAACTACCACTGCCGGCGGCCATTGCTGGCCCAGCTGTTGCTGCACCTGCTGTAACAGCCCCCCTACCCATGCCTGGCCCGCATCAGTAGCCAGGTAACCAGCCATATGGATGTGGTAAGGCCCAGGGGCCAGTTGCAGGTGCTGCTTATCCAGCTGGTTAATAAAATCGTGGGGGGCCATGATTTGCTTTTGGCTGGCGGGCTGTTGGGCCGGCAAATCTGGCGCATTAATGATTGGGTTAATGGGTATGGTTGTGCCCTCTGCTACAGGGGGCACCGGCCTTGGGTGGCTGCCGTGCAACTTTTTTATGGCATAGGCGGCCAGTGTAACCAGCTGTTGCTCTAAGCTGGTGGGCATAAGCCCTGCCAGTGGTTGCCGGGCATCATCGGCCTTGGGGCGGCAGTCGGCAATGGCCATAATGGCCACCGTTTCAGCGCCAATGGCATGCAGGCTCTGGCTGATTTTGGTAATAAGCCTGCCTGAGCTCACTACATCATTGACCACCAGCACCCGGCTGCCAGATTTGATTTGGGTAAAGGGCTGTTCTTGATCAAACTGGTAGTAATGGGCCAGGCGCACCAGCTCGGGCTGTTGTGCCCTGCCCTGCCCGTACAGGGCACGTACCTGCGTAGCCAGCAGCTGGCTGCTAAGGGTAACGGCCACAATGCAATCAACAGCCGGCAACGCTGCTTCATGGGGGGCTGAGCTGCCCTGTTGAAAGGCCCATTTGTTCAACAGGTATTGTGCGTAACGGCGGGCTTCTGCAGGGTTATGCAGCAAGTCTAAAAAGCTGACGAAGGCAGGCTGATAGTAGCCACCAGCGGTAAGAAATACCTCGCCGGGCGAGTCAAGCAGTACCCTTGGCTCATCAGTACCCATAATGGCCTGCAATACCTGCCGCTGTGGCACAAAAACAGCGCTTTGCCAGCGTATTACTTGGTTTAGTGTGGGTACCTGCGCCCTGAGTGTAATCTTGCCCCCACCCTGGCCCCGCTGTGTTTTTGACCAGGCCACACTCAATACATTGCCCTTGAGTTGGTCTGGCTGGGCCAGTTGGCTGGTGGTTAGCTCATGGTTTTGTTGCGTCAGTAATTCATTAAGCAGGGGTTGCTCTTCCGGATGCCTGATGCCGATCCATACCACCTGGTCAGGAAAAATGCAGGGTATTGGTCTGAATAAAAAGGGTTCTGCCTGGGCCAGACCTTCTTGTATTTGCAACAGCTGCGCGTGGTCGTGGGGGTTGAGTACCACCACGTTGGTAAGGCGGTTTATTTTAGGGGTATTGGCCAGGTAGTAGTAAATTTTACGGTCAATAAGGCCTGCCTGTACCCCGGCCATATCAATAAACAGGATAACACGGTTGCCCGAGAGGGCATCTAACCGGTGGTTGAGCTGCCTGAACAGGTCTATTTGTAAATAGTACAGGTCTGGCAGCGGCATGCCTTTTTTGAGGTAGCTGCGCTGTATGTGGGCCACCATGTTTTGTATGCTGATGTATTCAAAGCTGGCGGCCTTTTGAATGGTTTCTTTTTTAATGGCAAACTGGGGCGCACTAAGGTGCAGGGTGGGTCTGGTGGTGGCTGGCAGGTAAATGCTGATCATAGTACCTGGAAAGGGCACCTGTGGCTTGTGCTGGTGAAACCAGGTGGCTGCTTCTTTTACAGAGCGGCTGCGGTCATTAAAGTTATAAGCCAGCAGGCCACTGTTGGCCCTGATTACTACCAGCCCGGCATACCGCCGAACCACATCTAACAAAAAGTACAGCCCCCTGGGCAAAAAGTTGTGTATGGCCAGGGCTTCTTCAAACGGGTAGCGTGAGCTGCTTAGTAAAAAGGCATATTCAAGTATGCGCGTGTCAAGGTTATGGTCATTGAGCCAAAAGCTATCGCTCAACT
>CAZXTW010000931.1:0-2874 GCA_964643525.1 uncultured Roseivirgaceae bacterium | reverse complement strand
ACCTACAGCGAGGTAGGCGGCCTGAATACCGAGAACTTTGCCGAGCCCACCCTGGTTGAATTCGAAACGTTTGATAAGGTAGATGGCCAGCCACGCAAAATACCGGCCTTTTACTTTAAGCCTACCAACAAGCCCGGCCCCTACCCTGTGGTAATTAGCATACACGGCGGCCCTGAGGGGCAGTACCGCCCCCGCTTTTCGTCATTCAGCGCCTATATGGCCAATGAAATGGGCATTGCCGTGATTGCCCCCAACGTGCGCGGCTCGTCTGGCTACGGCAAAACCTTTCTGAAGCTTGACAATGGCATGAAGCGCGAAGAATCAGTGAAAGACATTGGGGCGCTGCTTGACTGGATAGCCCAGCAGCCCGAACTGGACGAAAACCGCATTGCCGTGATGGGCGGCTCGTACGGGGGCTACATGGTGCTGGCCTCAATGTTTCACTTTAATGACAAGCTGCGCTGCGGCATTGACATTGTGGG
The DNA here is from genome assembly GCA_964643525.1 of uncultured Roseivirgaceae bacterium. Lineage (GTDB taxonomy): Bacteria > Bacteroidota > Bacteroidia > Cytophagales > Cyclobacteriaceae > CAZXTW01. The sequence continues at coordinate 2,392 of CAZXTW010000931.1, read as the reverse complement.
CATTAGCAACTTTGTAACCTTTTTAGAAAACACCAAAGCGTACCGCCGCGACCTGCGCCGCCCGGAGTATGGCGATGAGCGCGACCCCGAAATGCGCAAGCACCTGGAGGCCATTAGCCCCACCAACCACGCCGAAGAAATTAAAAAGCCCCTGTACATTATTCAGGGCGCCAACGACCCCCGCGTACCCTATACTGAGTCAGAACAAATGGTAGAGAAAATTAGAGGCAGCGGCGGCAAGGTGTGGTATATGCTGGCCATGGACGAGGGCCACGGCTTCAGAAAAAAGAGCAACCGAGATGCCATGCAGCAAAGCATTATTATGTTCTTAGAAGAAAACCTGTTTGACGAGGCGCAGTAAAACTTAAGCAGTTTATGAAACGGGTAACCACATTTCTGATAGCCCTGCTGGTGGGCGGGCTGCTGCAAGGTTGCGGCCTGCAAGGCACACCATTAACTGACCAGCAAATGCCTTATGCCGGCACCTGGGAAAATGAGCAGGAAGCCAGTGCAGCCATATACCTGCAAATTACGCCCGATGGCATGGTGAACTACCAGCGCCAGGAAGGCACCAATAAGGTGAGCATCAATGCCCCCATAAAAAAATGGGAGGGCAACGACTTTTGGGTTGGGGCCATGGGTGTGGCCACGCGCTTTCGTGTATCGCAACCACCCACCCAGGAGGGTGATGTTTGGGTAATGGTGGTTGACGACCACCGGCTACTTAAGTATGCAGATTAAAAAAATAACACTTTTTTCAGGCAAGGGGTAGGGTAACCCACCCCTTGTTTGTATACCCTAACAAACAGCACAGGTAAAAGCACACAGGGGTGTGGGCTTTGCTTGTGTTTATTGAATCTCAGAGGGTTATCATACTACCACAGCTGGCACATGTCTACTCCTTCCAATAGGTGCCGGCTTAATACTTTTGATTGTCTGGTTTTTGTGAAGCTTCACTGCCTGGTGTTGAGCTGCGGCCGCTTGGCTGTGCAGGTCAACCAACAGAACAGTTAGTTTATTTCATTCCCCACCTCCTCCTCCACATCTTCATGCCCTGGCCTGTGCCGGGGCAAACAGAACGCCCATGCCTTTTGTGGCCTGCGGCTTCTGCCACAAGTCAATTGTTTGTTACACACATAAGCAAGAGTTATGAAAAACTTTCTATCACACACCACCCTTTATTCAGCCTTTTGGTTGGTAGCTGCCTTGATGGTAGCCCTGGCCACCCCCAAACAAGCGGCAGCCTTCAGAAGTGGGGGCTCAGTCACCTCAGCGCTTGATACAGTATGCAACAACAAGGGCCTGCAACTGTATTATACCAGCACTGATACGGTAACCAACATTACCTGGCACACCACCGCGCCGGGTAACTTCTCGTACCACTGGGCAACCACACCCGTATTTTACATTAACCATAATGCCCCTGCCGGCGACTATGAGTTTTGGGTAACGCAGGGCAACTATACCTCAAACAGGCTGTGGGTAACCTACAAAGCCTGCGATACCTGCAGTGTGCAGGGCGTTGATGCCGGCCCTGACCAGGTACTGTGTGACAGTGACAGCACCCAGCTGGCCGCCAACACCCCCAATACTGGCGAAACAGGCATTTGGTGGGTGTATGGAGGCAGGGCCACCTTTGCTGACAGGCACGACCCCAACACCATAGTAACCAACCTTGCCCCAGGCATGAACCAACTGGGCTGGACGGTTATGGATAATGACTCGGTGTGCACACGTGCTACCGACTTTGTAATGGTAATTAACGGTACCCAAAATTTAGAGGTAAGTACCCAAACCCCAACCCTATGCTCCAACCAGTTGCTGTATTTAGAGGTAAACGTAAGTGATTATTCATTTGGCAGGTGGTATACTGATGCCCCCGGCCAGTTTATTGATGAGCATATTTTTCAGTTTAGTGGCCGGGCTGAAGGCACGTATAACTTTAAGTTTAATATGCATGCTACTGCATGTGCTTTTAGTGACAGCTTACAGGTAACCTACACCAATTGTGGCCCCTGCCACCACGAGGCCAATGCCGGGGCCAGCCAGTTGGTGTGCCAGGCCCAGGCCTATTTAAACGGCAATTACCCCGCAGGCAATGGGGCCACTGGCACATGGAGCCTGCTGAGCGGTAGTGGCACCATAACCGACCCACACTACCCTGAAGCCCTGGTAACCGGCCTGGCCCCTGGAGAAAACCTGTTTGTCTGGCTGGTGAGTGACCCAAATAATGACTGCACCCCGGCGGCTGATACGGTAAGCATTGTTTACAACAGCAACCTGCCCATACAGGCTTACGCGTATGCTGATACTGTTTGCAGCAACCAAACCATTGATTTACAAGCACCCCTTTATGGGGTTACGTGGGCTACCAACGCCCCTGGGTACTTCT
>CAZXTW010000930.1:0-2875 GCA_964643525.1 uncultured Roseivirgaceae bacterium | reverse complement strand
GCAATCATGACATCTAAAGCACTCATAGCGGTATCTTTTATGGTTTTATTTGCTATGCTTCTCAGGATGTTAGAAAGCACATACTTGTCTTTAACACCTCTACCCAAATATACAGATAATTGTCTAAAAAAGTGCTTGCCGGGCAGGGTGGTCAGCAACTGGTCAGCATATTTAAATACCGTATTGATGAAATTTTTCAGGTTGGGGTGCCAACTATTTTTCATCAGCAACAGGGCCGTGAGCAAATCGGGGTGGTCGTGGTAGTCGGCCTCCAGTGCCTCGTTGGCGGTGGTGCTTAAGTCGCACAGCAAAAACTTCATTTCGGGCAGCTGGCTGCCAAACCAGCTGTACGGGCCGCTTAGCTGGTACCACTGGGCCAGGGGCTGCAGGTTAAACCGCTGCTGGCCATGGTAAAACACAATTCTTGAGCAATTGAAAATTATCAATAGATAATTGATCATGTTGCTAAACACACAGCAAACAACCAGATTCATTATCAATTCTTAATTATGCATTATCAATTAACAAAGGCTATGCAGAAGGATTGTCAGGTTGCATGGCCTGCAAAACAGGCCTTGCCTATGAATAATTAATGGGAGATTAAAAAATATAATGATCATCAATACCCTGAATAAAGCTGCTTACCACGAAGTAGCCAGCAGGCAACAAAACCATGCACCGTGGGTTTAAAACATGCGCATTATCAATGTAAGTTGACCTGTCAATACTGGTGTTGTCTCGGTGATATGCCTATTTTTAACACATGATGCTGAAGCAAATACAGTTAGAGCCAGAAAACAGAACATTTGCCGAAATTATGAGCAACGGCAAACAATACGCTGTACCTGCCTTTCAAAGAGATTACAGCTGGGAAGAAGCGCAGCTTGCCGAGCTGTGGGAGGACATAGCAAGTATGCACACCAATAAGGTGCAGCACTTTATGGGGTATGTTGTGCTTGAAACACAAAACGGCAAGCAATTTACAATTATTGACGGGCAGCAGCGGTTAACCACACTCTCACTGATTGTGATAGCCATACTACATAAGCTAAAGGCACTGATTGCCAGGAATAGCCAAAGCAATGAAAACGAAATAAGAAGGCAACAAATACACAATACCTACCTGGGCGTGTTTAATACCATTACTTTGCAAACACTGCCCAAGCTTACGTTAAACAGAAACAACAAAGCCCATTACAAAGAAATTATCAGTAATGGTTATGATGTGCCCCGCCAGCATGGCGTAACTGCCACCAACCATTTATTAAACAGTGCCTTACAGTTTTTTCAGCGTAAGGTAGCGGTTTATCAAAGTGGGGAGGCACTGGCAGTGCTGCTGGAAAATATTGCCGATGGCCTGGTTTTCACCACCATTACAGTAAAAGATGAAGTAAACGCTTATTTGGTGTTTGAAACCCTGAATGCCCGTGGCGTGCACCTCTCGGCACCCGATTTGCTGAAAAACCACCTTTTTTCAGTACTGGCCACCAATACATTAACGCAAGAGCTGGAAGAAGTAGAGTTTGCCTGGGGCCAGGTAGTAGAACAACTGGGCGAAACGAATTTCACCAGTTTTTTAAGAAGTTACCATGGCATGCAAGAGAAGCTGAGGTATAAAAAAGACCTTTACCGGTATATTAAGCAAAAAGTAAGCACACCCAGGCAAGTAGGGGCTTATGTGCATGACATTAAAAAGTTTGCTTCTATTTATTCAGCCCTATTGAACCCTGGCAAAGGCGATTTTTGGTACGGATATGCCGGGGGCAGGTATGCCAATTGCGTACCGGCCTTACAAATGTTGAGGCTTTTTAATGTAAAAGCCCCATTGAGCCTGTTAATGATTGCGTATGACCGCCTTACACCCAACCAGTTTATACAGCTGTTGCAATGGCTGGAGGTAATTACGTTCAGGTATAACGTAATTTGTAACAAAGGGGCTAAAGAACAAGAAAGCCGGTACAACCAACTGGCTAACAAAATATTTGCCCGAAGCATTGATTTCAAGCAGCTTAAAAGTGAGTTGAAGGCAGTTTACCCTAACGATGCCGAGTTTACGGCAGCATTTGGCTTCAAGCGCATGCCCAGCAGGCAAAGCAGTAAAAAAATTGTTTTTATACTCAGAAATATTGAAGCCCACCTGGCTGGCGGCCAAAAGCCTGATGACAACCTTAGCCTGGAACATGTGCTGCCCTACCGCAGTGCTGATGCATGGCAACAATATTTTGGGCGTGCCGAGTATTTAGAGGCCATTGACCGGCTGGGTAATATGGCCCTGCTGCCAGGCGGCCAGAACCGCGACCTTGACCAGGCCAGCTTTGAAACCAAAAAGCAGGTATTAGAGAAAAGCGGGCTACACATCAATGCAAAGATTGCCAGCTATGCCACATGGGATATTGACAGCCTGAGCAGTTACCAGAGCTGGCTGGCTACACAGGCAAAAACTGTGTGGTGCATGCATTAGCACAGTAGTTAACCACCCCTAATTGTGCAACAGGTTGTTGCACAAATGAAAATTAAGCAACCATGGCACATACAACCAACCGGGCTACTAGCTGGAACCCCGAGTTATATACTGATAAGCATGCGTTTGTGTATGGCTATGGCCAGGCGCTGGTTGAGCTGCTGGCCCCACAGCCGCATGAACGCGTGCTGGACGTGGGCTGTGGCACCGGCCAGCTGACGCACGCCATTGCCCGGCAGGCCCATGCAGTGGTGGGCATGGACCAATCGGCCCAGATGGTGGCCAAGGCCCAGGCGCAGTACCCCACGATTGAGTTTGTGGTGGGCGATGCCGCCCAGTTTGCGTTTGACACACCTTTTGATGGTATTTTCTCTAATGCCACCCTGCACTGGGTACTCAATGCGCAGGCCACCA
>CAZXTW010000929.1:0-2875 GCA_964643525.1 uncultured Roseivirgaceae bacterium | reverse complement strand
TATGATGCATTGGCCAGCACTACAATTACGTTTAACCCTGGCGAGACCACACAAACAATAGACATCACCGTTAATGGTGATGATACCGATGAGGTAGACGAGACGTATACAGTAAACCTGACCAATGCAGTGAACGCCACGTTTGCAGACAGCGTGGGTACGGGTACCATTACTGATGACGACGCAGAACCTACGCTGAGTATTGACGATGTGACGGTTACAGAAGGCGCCACTGGGGCAACCACTACTGCTACCTTTACAGTAAGCTTAAGTGCCGCTTCAGGTAAAACAATAACAGTAGATGCAGCCTCTGCCGATGGTGATGCGACAGCCGGCAGTGACTATGATGCATTGGCCAGCACTACAATTACGTTTAACCCTGGTGAGACTACCCAAACAATAGACATCACCGTTAATGGTGATGATACCGATGAGGTGGACGAGACCTACGCAGTGAACCTGACCAACCCCACCAATGCTACGTTTGCTGATAGTGTGGGTACAGGTACCATTACTGATGACGACGCTGAGCCTACGCTGAGCATTGATGATGTAACAGTAACAGAAGGTGCCACAGGCTCAACTGCTACGGCTACCTTTACCATAACACTGAGTGCAGCCTCAGAGAAAGCCATCACGGTAGACGCAGCCACAGCCAACAACGATGCCACCGCTGGCAGCGACTACGATGCAGTAGCTACCACCACCATCACGTTTAACCCTGGTGAAACCAGCCAGACCATTGATGTGACGGTTAACGGTGACGATACTGACGAGGTAGACGAGACCTATACGATCAACTTGAGCAATGCCACCAACGCTACGTTTGCAGACAGCGTGGGTACGGGTACCATTACCGATGACGATGCTGAGCCTACCCTGAGCATTGACGATGTAACCGTAGCTGAAGGTGCTTCCGGCTCAACGACCACAGCCACCTTTACTGTTACCTTAAGTGCTGCCTCAGGCAAAACCATTACAGTAGATGCTGCAAGTGCAGATGGCGATGCCACTGCAGGCAGTGATTATGATGCATTGGCCAATACTACAATTACGTTTAACCCTGGTGAGACTAGCCAAACAGTAGACATCACAGTTAACGGTGACGATACTGACGAGGTAGACGAGACCTATGCGATCAACCTGAGCAATGCTACCAACGCTACGTTTGCTGATAGTGTTGGTCTTGGTACCATTACTGATGATGATGACCCACCAACAGTAAGTGTTGATGACATCAGCATTACTGAGCAGAACGATGGCAACCCAACGGGTGACTTTACATTGACCTTAAGTGCAGCTTCAGCGAAAACCATTACGGTAGATGTAGCCACCTCAGACGGTACGGCCACCATAGCTGATGGTGACTATGCTGCGCTGACCACCACTACGGTTACCTTTAACCCAGGCGAAACTACTCAGGCCGTAACTGTTACAGTAAACTCTGACAGCAGAGATGAAGCCGATGAGACCTTCTTCTTAGACCTGACTAACCCAACCGAGGTAACCATAGCCGATGCACAGGGTACGGCCACCATTCTTGATGATGATAACGCACCAAGCCTGAGTGTTGATGACGTTACAGTAACTGAAGGTGCTTCCGGTGCCACAACAACCGCCACCTTTACTGTATCGCTTAGTGCCGTATCTGGCAGAACGGTAACAGTAGACGTTGCCAGTGCCGATGGTGATGCGACAGCAGGCAGCGATTACGATGCCCTGGCCAGCACCACGCTTACCTTTAACCCAGGCGAGACCACACAGACTGTAGCGATAACAGTTAATGGTGACGACACTGACGAGGTAGACGAGACCTATACGATCAACTTGAGCAATGCCACCAACGCTACGTTTGCAGACAGCGTGGGTACGGGTACCATTACCGATGACGATGCTGAGCCTACCCTGAGCATTGACGATGTAACCGTAGCTGAAGGTGCTTCCGGCTCAACGACCACAGCCACCTTTACTGTTACCTTAAGTGCTGCCTCAGGCAAAACCATTACAGTAGATGCTGCAAGTGCAGATGGCGATGCCACTGCAGGCAGTGATTATGATGCATTGGCCAATACTACAATTACGTTTAACCCTGGTGAGACTAGCCAAACAGTAGACATCACAGTTAACGGTGACGATACTGACGAGGTAGACGAGACCTATGCGATCAACCTGAGCAATGCTACCAACGCTACGTTTGCTGATAGTGTTGGTCTTGGTACCATTACTGATGATGATGACCCACCAACAGTAAGTGTTGATGACATCAGCATTACTGAGCAGAACGATGGCAACCCAACGGGTGACTTTACATTGACCTTAAGTGCAGCTTCAGCGAAAACCATTACGGTAGATGTAGCCACCTCAGACGGTACGGCCACCATAGCTGATGGTGACTATGCTGCGCTGACCACCACTACGGTTACCTTTAACCCAGGCGAAACTACTCAGGCCGTAACTGTTACAGTAAACTCTGACAGCAGAGATGAAGCCGATGAGACCTTCTTCTTAGACCTGACTAACCCAACCGAGGTAACCATAGCCGATGCACAGGGAATCGCCACCATTCTTGATGATGATAACGCACCAAGCCTAAGTGTTGATGACGTTACGGTAACTGAAGGGGCTACCGGCTCAACGACCACAGCCACCTTTACTGTATCGCTTAGTGCCGTATCTGGCAGAACAGTAACGGTAGACGTTGCCAGTGCTGACGGTGATGCGACAGCAGGCAGCGATTACGATGCCCTGGCTACTACCACGCTTACCTTCAACCCTGGTGAAACCAGCCAGACCATTGATGTGACGGTTAACGGTGACGATACTGACGAGGTAGACGAGACCTATACGATCAACTTGAGCAATGCCACCAACGCTA
>CAZXTW010000928.1:0-2877 GCA_964643525.1 uncultured Roseivirgaceae bacterium | reverse complement strand
ATACTACAGCGTACAGGTTTATGACCAACCAAGGCTCAACGGGTTAAAAATTTCGTTTTACAAATTCAAGCGCATTCTCAAAGCATATTTGACGCACCACTTTGGGCACAGCCTGCTTATCGGGCAATCCATAACGCTGGCCCAATCCAGCATCTACCACCTGTTCAGTAATAATAGCAATCAAATCACGCTGAAAGTGGCCGTATCGTAAGGCAGACGAGTATTCATCTATTGGGTCAATATACCCTTCATTGTCAGAGCCAATCGTTACCAGCTCCCACAAATGGCTTTTATCTTCTGCTGTCAGCATAGTTGAATCTATAACCGCATCCAACACAGCTTTCACATTATCCCAAAGCGTTTGTATACTGTTTTCTGGGTTTTCCTTCTTATGAAAACCTAAAATCCGTTGGTCAAAAGACAGCCCAAACAACCCCCTGGTCTTAGCTATGGCTTCAATATCTTCATTACAGCTGTTAATACTCCAGGCATAGAAACCATCTACAATGTAATCGTCATCTTCAAGGGGCAAATTCTTTACCAACTCATCTAAAGTTTTAATACCTGAATAACCATTATGGCTGGCAATAACCGGTATCACATCACCTTTTTCTAGGCAGGGCTCAATTATATTTTCATAATACTCTTTGCGGGCACAAGCGCTCATATGCTTGGTATCAATAAAAATACGCCTGGTATTAGGCAAGCGGTTATTATCAGCATCAAGCGCCAGCATATGCCTAATGGCGCGCCAACCCATATCGCTAAACCCTTTATCCATATTCAGGCTCTGGTCAGTCAACAGGCTGGCAGCAGCCGGCAGGCTGTGGGCGTGTCCACAAAGGCCGTTATTAAAATGGTGGGCAAACGTAATAAAAAATACTGGTGGGTTCCAGGCGCGTACTTCATCAATGCGTTGCAGCAGTGTGGCTTCATCTACTGTGTCAGAGCCTAAAGCATGTGCCCCTTCAATACTCAACAAAAAGGCTATGCCGTTATCACCAATAGTTTGCTCAACCTGTTGGGCGTTATTGGCTATTGCATAAAAACCAGTAGCCTGGGCATCGTACTTGCGTGCTTCCTGTACACTTTTAACCTGGTTTACATCATTTCTATTGTAGGGAATAAACAGCTTGGCATTGGCTTTCTGTCCATTCTTTGTTTTTATAAAATCATATTCCTCCTTTAACGATTCATAATAATCATAACCTGGGTTAACCACCTGTTTTACCCTGCGCCCTGGCACATCCATATACACACTCTGAAACACATTACGCAACAATGAGCCTGGCTCTAACACGCGGCGGGTAATTTTACTGATTACCCGTGTAAAGGCAGAGGGTGTATACACCTCCTTAGTGATCTCATATGACTCTTCAATCAACTGTTGCCCGTTAGTATCTACATTTGTAAAAAAGCCCCTTTCCATTGGGTACAAAGAGGCAATGACCAGCTTTACCTCTCCGTTAGTGAGCTTAGCAAGGTCACACTGGCTGTAATTCGTTGCCCGCGAGCCACGGTCTTGCCCGCCAAAATATGATAGTACAATAGTCCAGGGGTGGTAATACTTCTCTTTACGCTGTAGTCTGGACCCTACCAACCACTGGTAGGCACGAAAATGAGGGTGGCAATGAATATCAGCAAACATAGGCTAGAGTTGTTTATATAAAATGGCATTAAAAAGCCTTACAATAAGGTTCTTAAAATAACTGAATTATATACCACCTACAACCAATAGGTGCTAATTCAACTAAGGCAAATCCAAAAATCAGGTGTAATGCGTAATACACAGTGCTTACAGGCTGCATTTAATAATTCGGCTATACATTAAAATATTGGCACGGAATTTTCGCTATATTGAAAAAAACACCTACTAACAATGCATATACGCGGTTACACTGTGCTTCTACTTTCATTATTGGCCATGCTCAGTGGGGCAAGCTATGGCCAGGGCAATAAAAAACGACTGCCCAGGGTAATCAATATTCCTGACAAAGATGCCACGGCCCCACAAATCAGTGCTGATGGCCGTCATTTATATTACTTGACCAATAACAACCTGAACGACCAGTTTGAACTTTGGCGCGCCCGCAAACGAGGTGGCTCATGGGGCAACCCCGAGCCCACTAAGGTACCTATAAAACAAGGGATAGGTCATATCAAAGCCTACCGTGTAAACCCCAAGGGAAACCTAATTACCCTGTCTTCACGCCGGGCTAACGGCATTGGTGGGTACGACATTTGGTTTACACAAAGGGCAGGCACCGTTTGGGCAAAAGCTCAAAACTATGGCAAGCCAATAAACAGCAAAGCAAACGAAGGTGCCGCCACACTATCAACCGACGGTAAAACTATGATATTCATGCGTTGTAAACGCATGACAGAGCAAAGCGCCTCTGGCTGCCATTTAATGATAGCTACCAAACAAGGCGGCCGTTGGCAAAAACCAATGCCACTGCCTGCACATATCAACACGGGTGAAGCACAATACCCACAACTACTGGCCGATGACCACAGCCTGATATTCAGCAAGCCAGGCACCAAAGGGTTTGACCTGTACATGACACAGCGCAACGGCCAGCAATGGTCAACCCCGGTGGCGTTAGATTACATGAATACTGAAGCAGATGACTTTCAGGCATGCCTACCCCCACCCGGCCAAATTGCTTATTATACCATGAACTTTCGTGGGCGTAAAAACATCATCATGGCCAAGGTGCCAGATACATTGCAACCCAAGCCAGTGCTTATGCTTACCGGCCAGGCAAAGGCAGGTGCCTCTTACCAACATGCCAATGCCACAGTGCAGGTTTACGATGCCTATAGCCAGGAACTGCTCTCAGGCACAAAAACAAGCAGTGATGGCACCTTCTTTTT
>CAZXTW010000927.1:0-2879 GCA_964643525.1 uncultured Roseivirgaceae bacterium | reverse complement strand
CAGGGCATTGAAGCAGAGGCCTTCAGCACCGGCCTTGCCATTAGCAAGTTTGACCTTGAGCTAAGCTGCTTTGAATCGGCTGAGAAACTGGTCATTACCCTTGACTACAATACTGACCTGTTTAGTGAAGCCCGCATGGAGCGCCTGCTGGCTCATTTTGAGCAGCTACTGGCCTCGGTTGCTTCTAGCCATAATGGTGTGTTAAACCAGCTGCCGATGCTGGGCCACGAAGAGGCAGCGGCCCTTAAGGCCTTTAACCCGGCCATGCCAGCACAGCGTGCGCCAGCGGTAGTAACACTGTTTGAGCAGCAGGTGGCACGCAACAGGGAAGCCATTGCCGTTACAGTTAACGAAACTGCCACCACTTATGCCCAATTGAACAACCAGGCCAATGCCATAGCCCATGTACTAACCAGCCAATATGGTGTAACGGTAGGTAGTACTGTGGCTCTGATGCTTGAAAGGGGTGCTGACATGGTGGCCGCTATGCTGGGTATATTAAAGGCAGGAGCCGCCTACCTGCCGGTAGATACTGCCTACCCTGAAGACCGCATTAACATCATGCTGACCGATGCACAGTGGAAGGCGCTGATCACCACAAAGGGCATACCGCCCAAAAGCTTAGCGCTGCCTGATAGTAAACTGTTAGACATACAGGCCCTGCCTGAAGGCACGTTTGATAACCCAGCTCATGAAGCTACTGACGCTGACCCTGCCTTTATTCTCTATACGTCAGGTTCTACAGGCAGGCCCAAAGGGGTGCTGTTAAGCAGAGGGGCCATGAACGACTATGTGCGTACTTTTAACAGTTACTTCCAGCTTTGCAGTACCGATGCCGTAATTCAGCAGGCATCGCCTGCTTTTGATACTTTTATAGAAGAGGTATTTACCACATTGTGTGCTGGTGCCCGCCTGCTGCCCATTATGGGTGGTGGGGCTGACGTTGAGGAACTGCTGAAAGCCGTTGAGCAGCAGCAGGCCACTGTGCTGAGCACCACCCCACTGGTTATTGCTGAAATAAACAAACAGCCTGCGCGCACCGCCAACCTGCGTGTGTTGATTAGCGGTGGCGAGGCGCTAAAGCCTGTTCATATTGAAAACCTGGTTAACGAACTGGCTATTTATAATACTTATGGCCCAACCGAAAGTACCGTTTGTGCTACTTACCACCAGGTGCAACATGCCAATGATACACTAAGCATTGGCAAACCCATTAGTGGCCGGCAGGTATACATTTTAGATGCCGCAATGAACCCACTACCCATTGGCATACCCGGCCAGATAGCTATTGGTGGGGTGGGCCTTGCTGAGGGTTATCTTGGCCGCCCTGACTTGACGGCTAAGCAATTCATTACACTGCCCACTGGCAAGCGTGTGTACCTGACAGGCGACCGTGGCGCGTGGACGGCCGATGGTGCGGTGAATTTCTTAGGCCGGATTGACTTCCAGGTAAAAGTGCGTGGTTACCGCATTGAGCCCGGCGAGGTAGAGCAGCAACTGATTGCCCAGCCCCAAATACAGGAAGCCGTGGTGGTAGCCCGCGTTGATGATGACGGGGCCAACTACCTGGTTGGCTTCTTTACTGCATCAGCACAAGTGGCTGTTGCCAGTTTACGCGGTGCGCTGTCAACCACATTGCCTGCCTATATGGTGCCTGCCCATTTGGTGCAACTGGCTGAAATGCCGGTAAACGCCAGTGGTAAGATTGACCGTAAGGCCCTGCCAGCAGTAAATGCCACCGGCGTTGCCTTTGTGCCCCCTGCCAATGATATTGAGCGTGAGCTGGCCGCCATTTGGCAACAGGTACTGGGCCGTGGCCAAATTGGCACACAAGACAACTTCTTTGAAGTGGGTGGCCAGTCGCTCAAGGGAATCCGCATTATGGCCCAGGCACAAAAGGCATTCAATGCCAAACTTAGCCTGCGTGAGCTGTTCAGCAGCCCTACCATTGCTGAGTTGGCACAACTCATTGCCACCCGCCGGGGTGGGCAGGCCTACCATGCCATACAGCCTGTGCCGCACAGTCAGCACTACCCTGTATCATTTGCGCAGCGCCGCCTTTGGGTGATTGACCAGCTGGGCGGCGAGGGCAACACCTACAACATACCTGTTACAGTGGCCTTTGAGGGGGCAATTAATGCCAGTGCACTGGCCAAAGCATTCAATACCCTGGTGGCCCGACATGAAAGCCTGCGCACCATATTCCATGCTGAAGCTGGTGAGCCGGTACAAAAGGTACTGCCGCCTCAAGAAGCAGGTATTGCGCTTGAGCAACAGCAGGTGCCTGAAGCTTTGAACAATGAAGAGGCTGAGGTTTACATTAACCAGGCAATAGCCCTGGTGGTGAACCACCAGTTTGATCTGGCCACGGGCCCTCTGGTGCGTGCCAGCCTCATTAGCCATGGTACTGGCAGCCATGTGCTGGCCATGGTACTGCACCACATCATTGCCGATGGCTGGTCGGTAGAAGTGCTGCAACAGGAAATGACCACCCTGTACCAGGCCTATGCCAACGGGCAGCGCTCGCCCCTGGCGGCCCTGCCCTTTCAGTACAAAGACTATGCCGCCTGGCAGCACCAGCAGCTTAGTAACGAGTGCCTGAGCTGGCACAAAGACTGGTGGCTTACCCAGTTTGAAGAAGCGCTGCCTGTGCTTGACCTGCCTGCCGACAGGCCCAGGCCGGCGGTACGCACCAGCAACGGCAACACGGTGCAACACCAGATGAGTGCCGCCACTACCCGCGCCCTGCGTGCCATCAGCAAGGCTACCGGCGCCAGCCTTTTCATGACCGCTCTGGCCGGCACCCGCGCCCTGCTGTACCGCTATACCGGCCAGGAAGACATTGTACTGAGCACCCCGGTATCGGGGCGTGACCATGC
>CAZXTW010000926.1:0-2891 GCA_964643525.1 uncultured Roseivirgaceae bacterium | reverse complement strand
AATGATTGCCCCCGCCAGGTACAGGTAGGCACTACCTTCCTCAAAGGTGGTAATTCCCCCATAATGCACTTCGCGCCTTTTTACCCCCCATAGCCCCAGTACCAGTGAAATAAGCAGCAATACAAACTCATTGATGTAAAAGAAGTTCCAGTCAATAATCAGGCGGTTGTGCAGATAAACCAGCACCACATTGCCCAGGTAAACCAGCACCAGTATAAAGTAGTGAATGGCCGGGTTGCCCCCCTTGCCCACGGCGCTGGTGGTGATGTATATAAAGGCCGCATTTATTTCATGGGCAATGGCAAATATAAATACTACTATGCAGGCCAGTAAAACATAGTAAATGTTCACTACGGGGTATTTAAACGGATCGGCCAGCTGGCCAAACTGTGCCACCAGCCCCCAGTAAATAAGCAGCACCCCTAAAAACAGCACCAGGCGCTGGGGCAGGGTAAATTTGCTATTGAAGGCGTGCAGGTAATAGCTTAACGGCAATACCAGGGCCAACAGCACCAGCAGCCCGGTGCGGCCCGTACTGCCAAACAGTAAAAACTGGTCAGTGCGCAGCATCACAGCTATTACGGCAAACACCAACATGCCCACAATGTACCAAAAGCGCTTCAGGCTGGTTACTACTGCCAGGCTTACGGCCATAGCCAGGGTAACCATGGCCAGCAGCAGGTAATGTGGCTCAAAGTTAAGCTGCATATCACCCGCGCTGTACCTTTCAGTCACCAGAAAGTTCAGGTCTTTCACCGTTACCTCAAACAAGCCAATGGTGTAGGTTTCAAGGGGTACCTGCACCTGCTCTAGCGCCCCGGCAAACTGCCAGGTAATAATTTGGCCAGTGCCCAGGTATATATTGTAAAAGCCCCATAGTACCGTGGCGGCACAGCAGGTAAGTAAAAACAAATAAAAATTACGGTAGGGCTTAGGCCAGTTGTTCCAGAAAAAGCGGTCGTTCATTCAGCGCAGGGTGGGGTCTGTTGTAGGTGGTTATTCAAGTACCTTGGGCACTTTAAAATAGGTGCTATCGTGCTTAGGGGCGTTGCTCAGCCCTTTATCGCGGGGTAGTGGCTCGGCGGGCTCATCTGCCCTGAAGGCGTTTACCTCATAGCTCATGTGGGTCAGGGGCTCTACCTCGCTGGTATCGAGCTCATTCAGCTTCTCAACCCAGTCTAATATGTCAGACAGGCTGTTGGTCAGTTCCTGCCTTTTGCTTTCGTCAATTTCCAGCCGGGCCAAATGGGCAATCTTATTCAGGGTGGCGGCGTCTATCTTCATGGGTGGTAAGTTTTCAGTTCGGCATCAATGGTGTCATATACCTTTGCCTTCAATGCCTTCATATCGTCCAAAGTTAAGCCTTTTGTTTCAATTGGCTCATGTACAATTACCAGGGGGCGCTTCCAGTGTACGCGCAGCTGTTTATGGTCTGGCAAAATCTGCCAGTTGTGCGGTATGGTTACGGGTAATATGGGCACCTGCTTTTCAATTGCTACCCTGAAGGCCCCATCTTTAAACTTAACCATTTGAGGTGGGTTGGGGGTTACAATGCCCCCTTCAGGAAAAATGGCCAGGCTCAGCCCACGGTCTACCGCCGCCATTGAACGTTCCATGGCTGCATAGCGGTCGCGCATATTGCTGCGGTCTACCGTGATGTGCAGCTTGCTGAACATAAAACCAAATACAGGTATTTTAGAAAGCGAGGCTTTACCCACAAATATGAAGTTCACGGGCACCAGGCCCAGGGTAGGGATATCAGCATGCGAGAAGTGGTTGGCACACAGCACATATTGCCTGTTTTTGTTTAGGGTGCCTTTTACTTTTACAATGGGTGGCATAAACATGCCCGCAAACAGCAGCCATGCCCACAGCCGGTTAAGGCGGTAAGCCATTACATGCAGCCCCTTAAAGGGGATAATAATCAGGAATATGGGTAGCAGCAGTAAAAAAATAACACCAAAAACCAGCAGACCATGTAAGGTGTGCAGGCTACGGAATACTTGCATTGGGCTGATTTTAAGCTGCTTTTTAAGGTCTTCTAAGCTAACAGTATTGAACACATTCAAGGGTACAAGCTTGTTTTTTTAGCGTACTATAGGGCTTGATTTGATTAATCATGCAAAAATAACAAAACATTCTGTTACACTCATTGGTTTTTGTGCATCTTTAGGCATTACCAATAATAATAACAATCACAAATAACGCATAGTATATGATTGCACTTACTTATTACGGCCACTCTACTATTGGGTTGATTATTAATGACAAAGATATTGTTATTGATCCGTTTGTTTCTCAAAACCCTTTGGCCAGTTATGTTGATGCGCGCTTTATCAGGGCCAACCACATTTTATTAACCCATGGCCATTATGACCACGTGGCCGACGCTGAATATATTGGCAATAATACCGGCGCTACCATTGTGGCTAATTATGAAGTGGCCAACTGGTACAAAAAGCAGAATTACCCTACTGATAAGCTGGTGCCTATGAGCGTGGGTGGTACGTTTGACATGGGTTATGCCACAGCCAAGTATGTATGGGCAGAGCATAGTAGCAGCATGCCTGATGACAGCTATGGTGGCAACGCTGGGGGCTTTATGATTAAAGCTGAGGGCAAGACTATTTACCATGCGGGCGATACTGGCCTGATGCCCCATTTTGAAATGTATGCCAAGTATGACAAGCCCGACCTGGCTATTTTACCTATTGGTGGCCATTTTACCATGGACTACGAGCAGGCTGCCGAGGCCGCCAGAATTCTGGGTGTGCGGCGTGCTGTAGGTGTTCATTATGATACCTTTCCGCAAATACAGATTAAACATGACGCTGCCATCCGCGCTTTTAATGATGTGGGGGTTGAGTTGATTTTATTGTATGTAGGCGAAA
>CAZXTW010000925.1:0-2891 GCA_964643525.1 uncultured Roseivirgaceae bacterium | reverse complement strand
GATCGGGGTTGGCCAGGCCCTGGCAGTTGTCCTGCGGATCCCAGATGTCGTCGAGGTCGTCGTCGCCGATGAGGCGCGGCACCACGTTGGACATGCCGCTGTCCGTGCCGTCCTCCACGAAGGCCTGGAAGTAGAAAACGGTTAAACACCAATGCTACTGATGCCCCTGCCACGGGCGGGGGCCAATAATATACACAGGGGTAAACAAGCTCTCCGGCTGCCCATGCGGCCGGAGAACTTTATGCCAAACCCTGTACCCTTGGTCATTCACTACACCTGATAACCTCTTAAGGCAATATGGCATTTATCTATCCGCCCTTAGGCTTTCACTTTGCTGTAATCCTGGAGCTGTTTCCGCAAACCCCGCAAGACTTCCGCTTTCAGGAAGTAACCGGCCTTACTGTTGATGTTGAAACAGAAGAGTACAAAGAGGGGGGCGAAAACCGCTTTACCCATAAGCTGCCCACCCGCACCAAGTACAGCGACCTGACCCTGAAGCGGGGCATGTTTACAGGCTCATTTATAGTAGAGTGGTGCAAGCAGGCCATTGAAGAATTTAACTTTAAGCCTACCAACATTACCATTACTTTGCTGAACGACCTGCACCTGCCCATTGCGGCCTGGTATGTGGTAAATGCCTACCCCACCCAGTGGAAGGTAACCGACTTTAAGGCCGAAGAAAACGCCATTGTGTTTGAAACCCTGAAGTTGAACTACCAATACTTTAAAACCATCAGGATATAAGCCCATGCCTATTGAAATTAAAGAGCTGGTCATTAAGACCTCTATTAATGAAGACCAACAGCAGGGCGGCGGCTCACTGCCTGATACTGACATGAAAATGATTGTAAGCACCTGTGTAGAGCAGGTGATGGAGCTGCTGAAAGACCGCGACGAACGCTAACCGCAAAACAACCAAAGCCCAAAACCAGCCCGTATGTTTGGATTAGACACCCCCGGCGAATTACAGAAGGTACGCATTATACCATGCGATGATGCCACCTTTACGCCCAATGGTGATGATGAATATGAGGTGGCCATTAACCCCGAAACCTTTACTGAAAAGCTTGAAATTCAGTACAAAGAAAATACCGCACCGGGCACTGATGGGGGCAACCTTGAGTTTGAGCGCATTAAGCCGCAAACCATTGACCTGAACCTGCTGTTTGACAGCACCGGGGTAATCAGAAACGAGCACTCGTTTGGTACCAACCTGTTTGCCGAGGCTGAAATTGAGCCTGTAAACGACCAGATAGAACGGTTTAGAAAGGTGGTGAGCGATTATGACGGCAACACCCACGAGCCCAAGTACATTATTGTGGTTTGGGGCAATATGCCCAGAATATTTAAGGGCCGCCTTACCTCGCTTGAAATTGTGTACAAGCTGTTTAAGGCAGATGGTACGCCCATCAGGGCTACGGCCAAGCTGTCGTTAAAAGGGGCCATTGACAAGCTCACTGAAGAGCTGAAGAAAAACACCTCTTCGCCAGACCTGACCCATATACGCACCGTGCGGGCCGGCGAAACGCTGCCCCTGATGACCAAACGCATTTACGGCAGCCCCAAATACTACCTGGAGGTGGCCCGTGTTAACCAACTGGACGATTTCAGAAACCTGACGCCCGGCACCAAACTGTACTTTCCACCACTTGACAAAACCTCTTAAAACCACATGAGCGCAGGCGATTCAGCAACCCTTGAAACCACCGGCGTAGTATCATTTACGGTACTACTGAACGGCACTGAAGCCAGCAGCCTGTACAGTGTGTATTCGGTGGTGGTGAACAAGGCCGTGAACAAGGTGGCCTGGGCCAGGGTGGTGGTGCGCGATGGCGAGGTAGCCAAACAGGATTTTGAGGCCAGCAATGCCGATGATTTTGCCCCAGGCACTGAAATAGAGATACAGGCCGGCCGCAACCAGGACAATACCACCATTTTTAAGGGCATTATTACCAGTATGGGCGTAAAAATACGCGAGGGGGCCAGCAGTACCTTAACTATAGAGTGCCGCGACATTGCCGCCAAGCTTACCGTGGGCCGAAAAAGCAATTACTACCACGACATGAAAGACAGTGAGGTAATTGAAGAGATACTGGGGGCCTATGACGTTACACCCGATGTTGAAGCCACCGAGGTGGCCCACAAAGAGCTGGTGCAGTACAATGCCACCGACTGGGATTTTATTGTGACCCGTGCCGAGGTGAACAGCCAGCTTGTTTTTGTTGATGACGGTGCCCTGACCGTGGCCAAGCCCGATACCGGCCAGGGGGCCGTAGCCGTGGTGAGCTATGGTGTTGACCTGGTAGAGTTTGAAGCAGCCACCGAGGCGCGCCACCAGTACGCTGCCGTTACGGCCAACAGCTGGGCCGCGGCCGACCAGGCCATGGTAGAAGAAGAAGGCGCCCCACCCACCCTGAACGAGCAGGGCAATATTAGCAGTGACGACCTGGCCGCCGTGCTGGGTGTAGAAAGCTTTGACCTGATAGGCAATGGCGAGTTGCTGCCTGAAGAAATGAAAGCCTTTGCTGATGCCCGCCTGCAAAAAAGCGGCCTGGCCCGCCTGATGGGGCGCGCCCGTTTTAAGGGCGTGGCAGAAGTAAAGCCCGGCACCGTGCTTGAACTGGCCGGCGTGGGCGACCGCTTTAACGGCAATGCCTATATTACCGCCACCCGGCACGAAATTGCTGGCGGCGAGTGGTTTACCGAAGCGCAGTTTGGCCTTGACCACCAGTGGTACAGCCAGCAGAAACAAATATCGGCCCCGCCAGCCATGGGCCTGCTGCCCGCAGTTGCAGGCCTGAATATTGGCATTGTAACCCAACTGGACGGCGACCCCGACAGCGAAGAGCGGGCAAAGATTAAGATACCGGCCATGAACCCTGATGACCACG
>CAZXTW010000924.1:947-2896 GCA_964643525.1 uncultured Roseivirgaceae bacterium | reverse complement strand
GCTTGTTGAAACAGTTGGGGCTGGTCAAGGAATGACTCGTGGCCGGCGTTGGGTATTACTACCAGCTGGGCGTTGGGTAGGGCAGCCTGGGCGGCTTTCAGTTCTTCTGGTGGGGCAATGTCATCATATCGGCCAGTTAACAGCAATACGGGGGTTTGTACATTTTTTAACCCATTAAATAAGTCTAGGTTGGCCCCTTTGGCCCATAGTAAATCACTAACCAGTTCATTGTCTTTTCTATTTAAATACCTGATGGGGTTATAGGGGCGGCTGAGCAGTGTGCGCAACACCATACCGGGTGTAATGGGGCGTTTGGCAGGCGCAAAAGCATGGTTAACATAAGCATTCCACTGGCGGGAGTTTTCAATGGTACTGATTGAATCGGTTTGCACCATCCAGTCATATGCGGCCTGCCAGTAGGCAGCCTGCTCTGCCTGGGCTACCTTTTCCTGTGCCAGGTTTTTAAGGTACAGCGGCCGGTAGTGGTTGTAGCGTGTCGGCGAGTGATCAGTAGTGAGGGGGGCGTTGACGATGAGTGCACCAGCCCATTGGGCAGTGGCTTGGAGGTAATGTTTTAAAGTGTGCAGCACCATTTGCCCACCGGCACTGTGGCCCATGACGTATACCTGTGCCTGGTAGCGCTGGGCCAGGGCTTGCGTTAGGGCTATTATGTCTTTGCTGTACTGGTGGTAGTTAATGGTGGCCGTATCAATTTTACTGGCTTTTTGGTTAAGCCCCCGCTGGTCATAATAGGCTATGGCCGTCTCGGTTTCAAGTGTCTTCTTCCACTTGGGGTAATCTGCCCTGGCAAAGTCAATGGCCGTTTCGCCGGGGCCGCCCTGCACAAACAAAATCAGCTTTTGGTGTTGCATATTGCCCCGTACCAATACGGGCAACTCGGCGCCTTGGGTGGGCACACGAAAATAATCTTTAATGTGTTGGCCAAAAGTAGCCACCTGCCCTGCCAACAGCAGGCAGGTAAGTATGCAAAGTCTTAGCATTGGTTCAGGTTAGGGGTGTTGGGTAGCTATAGATTCTACCTGCACCGAATCGCCATTGGGCAGGTACACAGTTAACATTGGCTGGCTAATCAGCTGCCTGATGTTCATAAAGAAGTCGCAAAAGTCAGTGTATAGCTCTGCCGGGCGGTGGCCATTCACAGCACTCAGGGTATCGCCCAGTTGCAAGGGGCTGTTGGGTGTGGTGCGGTTTACTACCCATAATGAATCAGTTAGTCTGCCGGGTATAAACAGGGGGCCGTACTCTACAGCAACGGGCGTTTGGGGTTGTAGCGTAATTTCATTGTCTTCATAATTGAGGTACACCAGAAAATGCTCTAACAGGTCGTTGCCTATTAAGGCCTTGCCCAGGGCCGAAAACTCTACTGGTACCTGCATTTCAAACCCGCCTAGTGCAACAGTCAGCTCTTTTGTAATTAAGGTGTCAGCATTTGTGCCGTAAATGCCACTGGTACTTTGGTCTAATATGGTGGTGGCCTGCCCTTCAAACAGGTGGGCAAAGGCAATGGGCAGCACCAGCCCGCCGTTGTAGCCTACATCAAACAATACATTATCTACCGTGCGGTCGCCTACCTGAATGGATACTTTTGGTGTACCCGAAAGGGTAGGGGTATCAAAGCTCAGGGTAAAACTTGGCTTGTTGGCATCAGTTAAAAATGCCTGGTCAGAACAGTACAGCATTTGCTGGGCATAATCAAACTGCCAGTGGGCCAGCTGTATCAGGTTGGCCCCAATCAGGCCAGCCTCGGCAATGCACGGGCTTGCAGAATTAGCCCCGTATACCACTTTACCAGCGCTAATGCTGTGAAAGGCCGTTTGGCCAAATATGATAGAATCAAGTTGGGCTACCTCAATGGTGCGGGTCAGGCCCTGGGCTGTGCTGTTTGACTTGGTGGCTTTTGTAGCCAGCCCCAGCTGCTGGGCCAGGGG
>CAZXTW010000924.1:0-937 GCA_964643525.1 uncultured Roseivirgaceae bacterium | reverse complement strand
ACTTTGCAGTCAAACGCGCCGGTATCAAAAATAAAGGGCTGGGCTGTGCTGTCGGCATTAAGCTTGGCATGTACTACAATCAGGCCTTTTTTGTAGTCAAAAGGAATGGGCTGCACAAAGTTTTGGCGTGGCAACGATCCGTTGCGTAGCAGCTGTACGTTTTTAAGGTAATTGCAGCCACCCAGGGCCAATAGTAAGGCAAGGCTGGTAGCCAATGATAGGTACTTCATAAAATAAGTAAGCGTAGGTTTAGCGGGCAAACTGTTTGATAAGGCGGCGCTGCCATATAATGAGCAGTGGCACCCCTATAAGTGAAGGCAAGGCAAAGGCCAGGATGGGGTTCATCAAGTCAAAGCGCGTAACCATGGTTGATAGAAAGGCCGTGGTGGTGGCAATGTAGCCGCCCATCATATTGCCTATGTGTGTCAGGTACCAATGGTAGGCTTTGTTGGGCTGTACCACAAAAGGCTTGATGTTGGTATGAGACAGAGCCAGGCCACCCAGGCCAAAGCCCAATGATAGTAGACCACCCCCATGCAGGCCCTGTGCCTGCACAAAGTAGTAAATGCCCAGGCCAACAAACAACAGGTTAGCCGCGGTGTTGAGGCCACCAGCCAGCCAATCGTACCACAAGGGGCGTTGCCCCTTGTGCAGTTGTTTAAGCTTGAGTGCCCGTACCCCAGAAAAGACACTGTAATAACTGATAAAGGCTATCAAAAATAAAAAGCGGTTAAACTGGTAGCTGGCCAGTGTTACACCGGTAATGAATACTACCGTCATAGCCCAGAAGTATATGCGGCCAGTGCCCCGGTGCAGGCGGCCGCCTTTTTTACTGAATATAGCAAGCGCACCCGTAACAAGGGCGGTGCCCCCTGCTATAATGTGTAAGTATAAGGTGTACGTGATGAATTGCTGCATACCGTTCACTACAGTTTTG
>CAZXTW010000923.1:0-2896 GCA_964643525.1 uncultured Roseivirgaceae bacterium | reverse complement strand
TGGCGTGGCCGCATTTGAACTGCCCATTAAAGTGCCCATGCGGGTATTTACCAGCGGGCGGCCCCACCGCAATGTGCTGGTAGCCCAAATCCGTACCCAGGATACTGTGCTGTATTATAACGTGCCCTACACAGTGTTGCCACCGAACTAACTGACCCTAAAAAAGACTGGCCAGTACCTAGGGGTATGGCCAGTCAAGCTCGGTATCGGTACAAAAGCAGATTCCGGTCATACTTGTACCTTGCTTAGCCAACGTTAACTGTAGGTACATGGTTTCTGGCTGGGGGGCAGATGCGCCTAAATGTCGGCCGCATGGCAATGCTACCTTGTTGCTACAACTTACTCAGTAATGGTAAACTCAACCCGCCGGTTGTCGGGGCAGGGTGGGGGGCATATGGTACGGGTTTCGCCATAACCAGCGGTGGTTATCCGCTCGGCAGCAATGCCGGCCTCTACTAAAAAATCCCTGATCTTTTCTGCCCGCTGCTCAGACAGTGCCTGGTTCATCTCCGTATTGCCCACACGGTCGGTATGGCCTTCAATGGTTAGCCGCAGGGCGGGGTGCTGCTTCAGGTGGGTAGCCAGCTGCCGCAGCTCTTTAAATGAGCGGCCCATCAACCGGGTGCTTGAGGTGACAAACAGTAAATTTGCCAATGTAAACGATTCATTTGAAGGGTATCGCGCACGGTCAGGCGCAGGCACCAGGTAATAATCCTTTTCAATATTTTCGGCATAGGTTGGGTACTGGTTGGTTACCGGGTGGTAACCTTTGGCTGTTATGGCCAACACAATTTGGTGGTTGGCAGGCAGCTGCAGGGTATATTGCCCTTGGCGGTTGGTGGCAACAGGCTTGCCATAGCCACTGGGCTGGTCAATGGTAATTTTGCCTTGTATTGCCTCTTTGGTGGCCCTGTCATACAGGGTGCCGCGCTGCGTAACAGGGCCTTCAGTGAGGGTTTGCCCGCTTACTCCTTTTAAGGTAACAAACAGGCATACAAACAAAATAAATGCACTTTTTTGATAAAAGCAGGCTGTAACGTAATTGACCATTATTGCAATATAGTGCTTATTCAACTTATGCTAAAACCCCTTAGGTACAGCCAGGCAACTCAAACCATTAAATTATACCCGGTTAATGGTAACCTTTGGTTGATTTTTGTCATGAATAATAAGAACTTGAACTCAATAACCATCAACCCTTTAACCCTGAATAAAAATGGCCTATAACCCTGATTTTATTGGTGACGGTATTACCGTGCCGCTACCTGTTTTTTCGCCTAAAATTGCTGGTGCCGTAGTCAGAAACAGCGCCCTGCTGCGCGATGATGTGTATGCTGATTACATTCACTATTCTATTGTGATGAACCAACAAACCAAACAGTTGATTTATGCAGCCTCTAATATTAACCAAAATAAGTTTATTCAGGTAGATAGCAAGCTGAGCAAAGACTGGGGCATTGACAACCGTGTGGGCATTGAGAATCAGCTGGATAACGACGATTATTTCAAGAATGTGTGGGACAAAGGCCACATGGTGCAACGCAGCAACAGCAATTGGGGCGATAGTTTTGCCGAAGTGAAAATGGCCAATGACGATACCTACTGGTACACCAACGCGGCCTTTCAGCACCAAAATTTTAACCGTGACGAGTGGCTGGCCCTTGAAAACCATATGGGCAAAGAATGGATTTATGATGACAACGGCATGCTGTGCCTGTTTACCGGCCCGGTGCACCTTGATTTTGACCGCTACTATACCCGCGATTTTAACAACCCCATCCGCATACCCTCTGGCTTTTTTAAGGTTATTTTTTATAAAAGCAAGACAGATCAAAAGCTGGCATCAAAAGCTTTTGTGATGTACCAGGATGAAGCTGCCCAGAAAGACCAGCGCGGGTCAAGAAATATGGATTTTACCACCTACCAGGTGCCTTTAACAGAAATTACCCGGCTTACTGGGTTGGTGTTTGATAAAACGTTGTACCAAAGCAACCCATTGTTTTTTAATAAAAATGACGACAAGGCCGAAGAGCTGAATATACAGACGTTTCCTGAAAAGGTGGCCGTAACCAAACCGGCCGACCTGATTGACGAAGGCACCCCCCGCCAAACCCAGTTTGACCCGGCCAGCAGGCATATAGCCATTGCGGCCATGATGGTAAACCCGGTAGGGAGCGACTCGGCAGGGGAGTGGATTTCGATTATTAACCTGACTAAAGATACGGTTGAGCTTGAAGGCTGGAAGCTGGAAGATGACCTGGAACGGGTGATAGAGCTGTCAGGCAGAATCACCACAGGCTCAGTTAAAAAGGTGAGAATGGCCGACCATGGCAAAATTAAGCTGCGCAACTCTGGCGGGGCTGTGAAGCTGCTGAACAAGCAGAACGATTTGGTTGACCTGTTCCGCTATACCAAAAGCCAGGTCAAAGAAGGCCTGGCCGTAGCCCGGTAAACCCACAACAGTAAAATACCCCACCCAACCCCCAAACCTCGGGCCATGGTCTTTGACCAGACCCGAGGTTTATTGGCTTTTTTGGCGTTCTTTGCTATACCTTTGGTGCTACATCCTGACTTTACAACTACACATGCAAGCAATTATTTTTGATGTTGATGGCACTATGGTAGATAATATGATGGTGCACCACGAGGCCTGGCAGCAAAAGCTGGCCGAATATGGCCTGCCTTTGCCACTGGCTGAAGTGAAAGAGAAGATACACGGCATTAATGAAGAGATTCTGGAGCGCCTGTTTGGCGACCGGTTTACTGTAGCCGAACGCAAACGCATTGCCGATGAGAAAGAGACTGCCTACCGCGAAATTTTTAAACCCCGCCTGCAGCTGGTGCCCGGCCTGGCGGCCTTTTTGGCTGAGCTTGAAAAAAGCGGCCTGCCCCTGGG
>CAZXTW010000922.1:0-2896 GCA_964643525.1 uncultured Roseivirgaceae bacterium | reverse complement strand
TACTACCTGGTCGGCCCCAGCCTTATCTGCCGAGGCCTGTATTTCAGAATGCACATACAACGATGACATTTGGTTGGGAGTAGCGTTAGTAAAGTAGCCTGAGGGCTTGTTGTATAAGTTTTGGTCTTTTAGTGATGAGCGGTTGTAATCATCGCGCAGGTCATTCAGCTGGTCACGGATTTCAGTTTCTAAGTTTCTTTGCGGGCCCCCTTTTACCTGGGGTACTGTTTTTAATTTACTGGTGTATACATCACTTTGTGAGGTTGAAGCCATGTACTGTGGGTTGCTGGTATCTACATGAAACAGGTCTGATGAAACACCAGGTACATTTACTTTGTCCATGGGCTCTAACCTGAAATGCGCTTGCAGGGTGTACTGGTAGTTGTTTTTACCCATTTTGCTTTTGGCATCTTTGTAGTTGCTTCTAAAGGTGGTCAGGCTGGTGCGTTGGTCTTCCAGCGATTGCTTCAGGTCGGTAGTTTGTTGGGGATAATCTTCCTCCTGGCCCCATTCATGGTAGGGCGATTGGGGTATCTCAAACTGATCACTTGGGGCTTCCTGCCTGAAGTCATACTCCCAATCGGCTGTCAGCGTAGGGTGAACAGGGGTCTGGTCGGGCTGTGAGTCAAGCTGCTGTGCACTGGGTGGTATGGTGCCGTTCACTACGTATTGCACCATTTCATTCATAGGGGCCAGGTGGTAGTACCTGTTGTCATCGGCCAGGTTTTTAATGCTTGTTACCCTGCCTTGCTGGTTGATGTCAAGTGATGTTACCTTTTGTTTGGTCAGCTCTTGTTGTAATGCTGCCTCAACAGCCGCGCCGTTGGTATAGGTGGTATTTGTGCTAGAGTCAACTACTACGCGCTGTATGGTGGCGTTGTTGGCCAGCTGCTGGTAGGCCTGTAGTTGCAGCACCTGTGGGCTGTTATTGGCCATGGCCTGGTAGCTGGCAAGCTGGGCTACCCCAGGTGGCGCATTGCTTGCAGCACGGGCACCACCATAGGTGGGCTGCCAGCCCGGCAGTTGTTGGTTGCGCCGTTGTATTGTGTTTTGGTGCTGAGGTGCCTGCATGTGTTAAAGGTTTTTATTGACCCACTTCTGGCACTTCAGGTATGAATCTACCACGACTGGGTTATTGCGGTATTTATTGGGCAGTTCAGCATGGTACTGAGCCATATGTTCCAGCACTTCTTCTTTTGAGCGGCCGTCAAAATTCATGCGGGTATCATCATTGCCGTTGTACTTTACATGCTCACCATGGTGCACATGCCAGGCAGCGCCTATGCCTGCGTCGTAAGAGTTTACCCCCTTGGTGCGGGCACGCTGCACGGTGCTGCCAGCGGCAGCTGTTGCAGGTGGGGTTTTGGTTACGCCCTGCCTGCCGGCACCCCAGTTGGGGCTGGCCTGCCGCTGTATGGGTTTTTGTTGTAGTTGATCTTTCATGGCTTAGTTATTTCCATCCGGTATCTTCATTATACTGTTGCTCTTTGGCGTTGGTGTTTTTAAAGCCGTGGCTCTCAAACATGTCAAAGTCTTCATCTTTAATTTCATCAGTATCAACAAATGCGCCACTGGTGGTGACCATATGGTTGCCCCCCGGTGAGAGGGGGTAGCCGCTGAGGCGGCCGGGCGACATGTTTCTTACCTCTTCAGTCATGGGTGACATGCCGCCTGATTCATCCATATTGGGGTGCGCCCGTGACGATACCTGTATGTTGGTGCCCCGGTGGGGGCCAAGGTCAGGCACGTTGGGGTAGTAGCTGTTAAATACATTGAGAAAGTGCTTGGCCAGGCCCTTAATGACTGAGTCTTTAAAACCCGCCTTTTTGCCCTGCGCCAACTGGTACCGTGCCTTTTGAAACTCTGCCGTACTCTTTTTAATCAGGTCAATAATGTAGTTGCAGTAGTCAACTTCCTGAGCACTGTTGCTGCTTGACTTGATGTTTTTCAGAATGGCAGTATCTGCCTTACCGGCGTTGATGAAGCGCTCAGTCCACCGGTAAAAGTCAGTTTCTGTTTCAACGCCATTTAAGAATTTAATGGTGTTGTCTCTGATGTCTGCCCATGACATGCGGTGGGGCACTGCCGCATTAATGGCCGAAAGGCCGGGGCTGTCGGGTTCAAGGTCATCTTCCATAAAGATGTTGTGCGACATGGTAGCCGCTTTGTATACTGACGACCTGAAGTTGGGCCTGGGGAAGTCTTTTTTGGTAAACATGCCCTGAATTACCTGAGGCGAAAAACTGGCTGCAGGCGGGGGCAGTGCTGCCCCGTTGGGCCCGGCCATATGTGGTGGTTTGGCTGCCCTTTGTACTGGTTTTTGGTGGTCTTTCATGGTTGTGGCTGGTTTCGGTACAGGTACAGGGTAAAATCGTCAGTGGCATAGTCAGTGCGGCATTGCACATAGGGTGTAAGCGTTTGGCAAAATGCAGTTACCTGAGCCGGGTCATACGCACACAGGTATTGGCCAGTGTTGTTCTTGGTTGCACGCAGCAGGTTAAAGGCCAGCCCTTTGCGGCAGGCCACCCACAGGCGTTGTATGGCAGGGTAGGGCCACTGTGGTGTATGGCTGGTATAGTTCATGCTGCCGCTGGCAAACACAAAATCGGCCTGTGGCAGGGCACCCTGCAGCAGGTCGCCAGCGCCAATGGCCACGCGGTTGTCGTGCTGCCAGCGCTGGCGGGCCTGCCCTACAAAGCGGGGCAGGCAGTCAAAGCCCATGGACTTCACAGGTGGCTGCCCCATGGTTTGGGTCAGGTAGGCCCAGAAATCGGCCAGGCCGCAGCCGGCATCTAATACGGTAGTACCTGCCAGCGGTGCAATGGCAGCCAGCACAGCAAAGCGTTGCTGCTGTGCTGCCCTGTTGTGCCAGCCCACCTGCTGCGCAGCAGAGGCA
>CAZXTW010000921.1:0-2900 GCA_964643525.1 uncultured Roseivirgaceae bacterium | reverse complement strand
CAGCCACTCTCGATCATTTTGAAGGGCTTGGCCAGGTTTCTCTAATGACCGTCCACAAGAGCAAGGGACTGGAGTTTCACACCATCGTCTTTAGTGGCCTGGACAATAGGACTTGGTGGAGTTTGGAGCCGAACCGTGACGAAGAGTTGAACTCTTTCTTCGTCGCCTTCACCCGGGCGAAGCAGCGAGCTTTCTTCACCTTAGCGGCTGACCGTGGGAAGCCGATTGACTGGATCGAGAAGCTCCTGGCCCCCGCTGGATTGGCCCGTGTGATCGGCCCAGGTTGACCGCATTTCGCACCGTGAGCGAGTGCTATCGCAGCGAATTGAGGATGTCATCGACGGCCGCGTCGTCCTCCGCTTCCTTCCGCTGCTCGATGCTCCAATCGTCTCCGCCCGAGGTCCGCTCTTCTTCTTCCTCCTCTTCGAGTCGCTCGAGTTTCCGGTCCACTTCCCAGAAGTCCAGATCCGACTCGGCCACGCCGAGCTCTTTGGCCAAGTCCTTCACGGCGTCGACGCCCTCTTCGATCTCGGAAGTCGACTGCGAATCGCTCGCTAGCTCGTCCAGGTGTGTGTCAGCAAACTCGGAGAACTCCGACCGCAACCGGTCGTTGGCGGACTCTCGTTCGGGACCCTGCTCCCACTCGGACAACCAGTTATCAACCACCTGGAAGTCTTCAAGCGATCGCAGGTTCGCCCACAGCCACTTCATCAGGCGAGCTCGGTCTAAGGGGCGGCCCCAGCCCTCCGAATCCTCGGCCGCCTCGGTCACCTCTGCTAACCGCACGACATCATCCGCGTCGTCTTCGTGATAATCGCCTTCCGACAGGTAGGACACTGCTAAGTCGCACAACGCGGCGAGGAGCTCCGTCCGACCTGAGTCCTTATGGGACCGCCGCCAGGCGAGCAGTCGCTGAGCCGGCTTCACTGGGTTCCGCCGCCACGCCTCTCCGCCGATCCTCTCCGGCGTCGGCGACGGGCCTCGATAATGATCGGCTAGGCGGTGGGCGACCATGCTCTGTGCTTCTGCGGTCCGGTCTCTACGCAGAACGTGGCGAGCCGCGTAGCCCACTTGATTGTAGAACACGGCCGTGCGGAGCACCCGCCGTCCCAACGCGACCCGCGAGCGGAACAACCTGTCCATGAAGTCTTTGACGGACGGGTTGTGGTACGACACCGTTTTACCGACCGGGGAGGCGTCCACATTCACGAACGTCCCTTCGAGCTCGTGTAGGCCTCGTTGGAAGTCCGCGTCTCCGTCCAGGTCGTCGTCCTGCTGTGATGTCAGGCTTGCGTGAGCCTTCTGCAGCGCCTGCAAAAAGCACCCGTCGCCTAAAGAAGCGAAACAGACCATCACTTCTCTAGCGGTGTCAGTCAGCTGGTTGTCGTAGGCTCGCCGCCACAGACTTGATGGGTCATCGAAGAGTTTCAACGCGTCCCCGGGGAACGAATGGATGTTCTGGGTTTCGGCGACCGTCCTTTCGGCAACGGCTTCGACAAGGCGGGGGCTGTAGTGCCCGTGGTCAACGATCTGTCGCGCGACCCCCGACTTCACCAGCTTGCGACACCACGTCTCCCGGACTCCGAAAAACCACAAGTGATTGACGAGGATCTGCGCACGGATCACCCGCGTGTAATCGGCCAGCTCGATCACGCATGCTCCCGCCTGTAGATTGGCTCTTGAGAGGGTCTCGTGCCGCTCTATTGCCTGCGCAAGCAGATAATCACGGGTTGTCAGTAGTAACCGTTTCGAGTTCGGGCGGCGGCCGCACGCGCTCATCAGGCTGGCGAGCTCGTTGTCCTCGTTCTTCTCTAGTTTCTCGCTGAGGCTCGTCTTGCCCAGGAAGTCGTCGTAGAAGAAGATCTGCTTGCGTTTCTTATCGAACGCGCGCATCGCCTCATCCGCATTGCCGCGGACGAAAACGCACTCCCAGCCTTTCTCTAGCAGCAGGGCGATCAGCATCTCTGCCGTGGTCGTCTTCCCGATTCCCGGGATCCCCGAAAGCACGCAGAACCCGTGCTTGTTTAGAGCTGCCTGGGCTCGCGGCACCGCCTCGGTCGGCACGAATAGAGACAGCCGGGTCTTGATTGCCTCGGTTTCTAAGTAACGGCGGGCGAACAAGTCGTTGTGCAATACGGCTTGCAGGACCGGCGTGCTCGCTACCCAGAGTTTGAAGTGCGACTGCTCGACGTCGGGGTGTGCCCGCAACAGCGTGTTGAGGTCTTCGGCGCCGTAGATGTCCTCGCTTCCGCGGCAGTGAGGCTTTAGCAGGCCGGCAAGCGTGTCTTTTTGGCTGACCGACAGCGGGCACGACGTAACAACGACGTAGCGTGTCGGGGCGAGTCGCTCGACCTTCGGTAGCTCGGTATCGCTAAGCGTGTTCTTGAGCTTGGCGAAACCGCTCCGCAGGTAGTGTTTGCACTGTACAACCAATCCGAGGTTGCCGTCTTCTGCCCGGCGGAGGTCGACGCCGCCGTCGCGGCCGGTCTTGAAACCCTCCAGGCGGCAGCCGAGATCGCGTTGAAGAAGGTCCTGCGTTAGCAGCTCGAAATCGTGCGGTGAAAGCGTTGAGAAATCGTACTCCATGCTGCTCCTAATTCTTTGCCGCGTCGATCTATTACCGCTTGCTGCCGGTCGCCGATCAATTACCCGATTCAAGCCAACCGATCGCCTCGGCCGGGAATCCAATCTCGTCTAGGTCAAGCAGGCAGCGCCATCGTCGCGTCTCGGTGTCCCAGCGATGGGTAATGATGAAGTTGCGTGAGCGTTGAGCGACCGGGTCTTCTGGGTTCTTGTACCGCTCGGGATTGAACCGGAGACGCACCTCGTACTGGTCGTCGAAACCGCTTGCCAACAGACAGGCGTAGTCCAGGTGAGCCGTCGTTCGCGTGAAGTCGATG
>CAZXTW010000920.1:0-2923 GCA_964643525.1 uncultured Roseivirgaceae bacterium | reverse complement strand
CCTGGCCCTGCACCCCATACTGACCATGCTGAGCAAGCACTGGGGCCTGCCTTTCCTTGAACAGCCTGCCCAAAAAGTGGCCTGCCTTGAAGCAGCCATTATACAAGAAAAGGGAGATACCGCAGAGGGCCTGGCCCTGTTGTGCTCGTGGCTGTCGTTACCCTTTCATGGCCAGGAAAATGCAATAACCCGGAAGGCAGCCCATGAACAGAAAAAAATACTCTTTAACACCCTTTACAATAGCATGACTACCATTGCGGTACAGGCACCCACCTTGCTGGTGGTAGAAGACCTGCACTGGGCCGACCCCACTACGCTTGAGTTCATTAGCTTTTTACTTGAGCAAACTACGGCAACTGAAAAGCCCTTGCCGCTGATGTTGTTGTGCACCACCCGCCCCACAGACCAACCGCTGGCAATTGTTGCTAAGTTACCGGTGATTGAGCTACAGCCTTTGCCGCAATTGGCTACCCAGCAAATAATACAGACGGTACTTAACAACAGACCGGTGGCCGAGGCGGCCGTTCAGTACATTATTGACCGTACTGATGGCATTCCGCTGTTTATTGAAGAGCTAACCACCATGCTGTTTGAACAGAAGTACCTGACACTGCACAAGGGTGCTTATACCTTGCAAACTGATATTGAGCAGCAGGCTATACCGGTTACTTTGCACGACTTGCTCAATGCCCGGCTTGATAGGCTCGGTGCTGCCAGAGAAACCGCGCAGGTGGCTGCCGCCATTGGCCGTGAGTTTGACTATGCCTTGTTGCAAAAGGCCGTGCCAATAGAACAGGCCACCCTACAGCAGCACTTACAGTTACTGGTGCAGGCAGGCCTGGCTGTAGAACAGATTAACACCAACGCACAAAGCTACATTTTCAGGCATGCACTAATCAGAGATGCTGCCTATGGCATTATGCCCCTGCAGCGGCTCAAAAGTGTGCACCTGCAAATAGCTAATTGCCTGGAACAATACTTTCAACCCCAGGTGGCCGAAAACCCCTTTGAACTGGCCCGCCACCTGGGGGCGGCCCACCATTTTAAAAAGGCAGCCAACTGTGGCCTAAAAGCAGCAAACAAACAATTAAAAAACGCTACCTTTTTAGAGGCCCGCCAAAGCATGAAGTCCATCACCGCCTGGGTAGGCCAATTGGCTGATAATGACGAGAAAACCTTACTAAAGCTGCAAGTCAATGAGTTCACCTTCCCTATACTGCTCAATACCGAAGGGATAGCCGCGCCCGGTTTGCTGCGCACCCACCATGACAACCAGCAACTGGTTAAACAATTAAGCAACGCACAGGCTACAGCTCATAATAGTTATCTGCAAGAGTTAAATAAAAAAGGCCAGTATTTTAGCCTGTTGTACTTAAGCAAAAGCAACCAGCGCCAAAAGGCCTGGCAGGTTATTGAAGGCATCATGCCCACCCTTGATGACACGCCTGACATCAACTACCAGATTATTATCAAGGCCATTATGGGGCAATTGTATTTATTTGAAGGGCGTTTTGAGGCTTCTGTGGCTATGTTTAACAAAGTGGTTGACCTTGGTAAGGGGCATGATAGCTATGATTTGCACCGGCTGCTGGGCTTTGACCCACTGGTGGCATCTTACAGTTACTTGTGCCTGTGCGATTTTATCTATGGTAATCTAGAAGCTGCCAAACAACACCTTAAAGAAGGCATTGAAAGGGCCGAAAAAATTGATGCGGCTATTGGCTTTACCGTTGCTTATATATTTGGCGGGCTGGCATTGGCCTTGTTTAACGAGAAGGCCCTGGTTAAGCAATCAATTGATGCGTTAGACAAAAAGCATGGCGATTTTGTACCTACGTCATTTATGTGTTATTACTATGATTTTGTAAAAGACTGGGCTAATGAAACAACAGATAACAGTATAGTTTGGCGGCAAAAGCTTATTGAATTTGATCAGGATACTTCATTGGCATGGTATGAGTTTTTGGTTTTAGACACCTTAATGAATCAAGGCCGCTATAGTGAGGCCACAACCATTTTGGCCGAAATGGAAGACAGGTTTAACAGAACCAACGAAACCTACCTCAAGGCCATTTACGATGTTTTAAACGCGTGGTGCAAGTTTAAAACTACCGGTAAATATGATGCGGTCATTGCGCAAGGGTTAGAAAGTGCCAAGGCGCAGGGCCGGCATTACCAAACAGACTGGTTTATATTTTATGCCCTGGTGTATGAGGTTAAAATACTAACAGCAGCTGGCAGGCTGCCAGAGGCCAAACAAAAACACGCCGCCCTGCAACGCTTCCCACAAAGCTTCAGAGCACTGAGGCTATACAAAAACTTAAACATTAGTGTGTGATTAATATGCTGTAATTTTATGTAATGACTGGTGCTTGTGGCATGACTTATATTTGGTAATGCAATGATTGAATTATTTATAGGCAAATTGCCTACAATAGTACTAAAGCAAGTCATGTCGGTTTCAGTTACTAATTTGCCAAATTCGTATTCAGAAGGTAAAAGCAACAACCACCCACCGCCAGTAAAAGTACTCGTTGCTGGTCACGAAGGGTTGGCCCAGCAATTTGCCCCCGGTTTGGGCGCAGTACCCGAATCTAACATGAAGCTGGTGGCCTGTGCTGGCAGTTATGTAGAAGCCATCATTGCCCTTGAGTACCACCATGATGTTGACCTGTTGCTGATTGACTTTGGCCTTGAGGGTAACAAAAACGGGCTCGATTTGGCCGAAACCATCAATAAGCGCTACCAGTTGCCCTTTATATTATTGGCCACTACAGACCACCTGGCATGGTTGCAAAAAGCCGTGAGCCTAAAGCCTGTAGCCTATTTATTAAAACCGCTTAAAAAGTATGAAGTAGCCATAGCCGTGCAATTGGCTATGGCTCATTTTTTGGGCAACGGCACTGTTACTGGCCACAGCACC
>CAZXTW010000919.1:0-2929 GCA_964643525.1 uncultured Roseivirgaceae bacterium | reverse complement strand
CTATGAAAAGACATTTACTACCTATACTGTTTACTTTTTTTGCCCTGTTTGTAGCAATGGGCACTGCTGAGGCACAGCGATTTTCAGTAACCTACAATACCCCAAGCTTTGATAATAACAGTAGTACCACATTTGAATCTTTAAGCTACAGCCTTATAACCAGTACAGGCAATAGGTACAACATTAGTTCAGGTGGCAACACCAGGGGAGTGACCGTAACCGGTAGGCCCATGCAGGTAGAAATATTCTATCGGTTAATTGATGTTGAAAACCAGGGCGACTATGTTGAAGAATGCGATGGTGATGGCATATTTACCTTTAACACGGGCAATGTTGATTGTGGCTCTATTACCAATCAGAGATATACCATTCGTGTTTTCTGTGAAGACTCTGACGGCAGAACCTCGTCAAGCAACCAGCAAGAGCGGGTAAACCGCATTGATTGGACACCTCTGCCTGACCAGCCAACAGGCTCGACTACCTCTGGTAGCAGCAGCCGCTGTGCCAGTGAGTCTATTCAACTTAATGCACCCGCATACAGGGGCGTTACCTGGCAGGTATCTACCAGCAGCACCAGCGGCTTTGGCACCTTTACGCCCAGTGTGGGGGGCACTTCAGCTACCATACGTATCACTGACATTCCTGCCCCATTATACAATACCAACCTGTACTTTCGTTACAGTGTAAATGGCTGTAACAGAACCTCTCCTGCACGGGGCCCTTACCGTTGGAGCCCCGAAAGACCAAGGCCCACAGCAGGTACTGGCAATGCCCCATCTTATTGCGGCAACCGCAATGGTTCTGTTACACTTACAGGCATATCCAGGTCATTACTCAGTGGTGAGCGCTTAACAGTATCGCTCTATAAATCTACTGTCATCACCAACCCATCCAACCTGGTAACACAACGTTCCAATATATCAACATTACCGGTTACGCTTTCCAGCCCTGGTGATATCCCTGCGGGCACCTATTACATTTTAGTAGAGAGTAATCAATCGTTTTGTGGTGGAGCATCATTATTAGGGCGTACTGTACCTGCTGGCAGCCTTACCCGCTATACGGTTACTGGCGGCGGCACCTATTGTACAGGTTCCAGTGGGGTAAGTGTAGGCCTTAGCGATTCGCGCAGCGGGGTAACTTATCGGTTGTTGCGGGGTGGCGCTAATACTGGCATCACCCGCTCTGGCACAGGCAATGCCATTAGTTTTGGCACCCAAACTACAGCTGGCACCTATACGGTTCGGGCCGAGCGGTCGGGCTGTAGCAACCGCACCATGTCAGGCAGTGCTACTGTTTCTGTCAATACAACACCCAGTACACCCTCAACAACTAATGCCACACGTTGTGGGTCTGGCAGTGTTACCCTTCGTGCCAGTGGGGCTCCTTCTGGTGGGGTATACAGGTGGTACACGGCGGCCTCGGGCGGTAGTCATTTCCGTACCGGCAGCAGTTATACTGTTTCGCTGTCATCAACTACTACCTACTATGTTAGCGTGCGCAACAATGGTTGTGAAAGTGGTCGGCGGTCTGTGAGGGGTACCATTAATAGCATACCTGCTACCCCAACTGCCTCAGACGTATCCAGGTGTGGGGGAGGTACTGTTAATTTAACTGCAAGTGCTGCCCCCTCTGGGCATAGCCACCGGTGGTATGCCTCAAGCACCAGCACCACGGTATTGAGCACATCAAGAACCTACTCACCAAACATTAGCAGTACTCAAGATTATTATGTATTAATCAGAAATAACACCACTGGTTGCCAAAGTAGCCGCAGAAGGGTAGTGGCTACCATTAACTCCGTGCCCAGCCAGCCATCAGCCTCTAATCGCTCGCGGTGCGGTACAGGTACAGTTACCTTTACAGCCTCTGGCAAGCCATCTGGTAGTGAGTTCAGGTACCGCTGGTATGCCAGCAGCACCAGCACATCTGTTCTTTCGTCTAATGCCAGCTACACCACGCCAAGCATTTCTACCAATCAAGACTATTACGTGGCTGTGCAAAACACCACTACAGGGTGTATCAGTAGCCGCCGCCGGGTGTTGGCCACCATTAATGCCGTGCCGCCTACACCCAGTGCCAATAGCCAAACACGTTGCGGCAACGGCACTGTAACCTTTACTGCAACTGGTGGTGGCACTGGTTTGCAATACCGCTGGTGGTCAGCCTCCAGTGGTGGCTCTCCGCTTTCAACAAGTGCTTCATATACTACGCCCACATTAAGCAGCACCCGCAACTATTACGTTTCGTTGCGCAACACCAGCACGGGTTGCGAAAGCAGCCGCCGCAGGGTAACCGCCACCATTAACGCCACACCCAATACCCCAACAGTGAGCAACCAATCACGCTGCGGCTCTGGGTCATTCAGCTTTACTGCCAGTGGTGGGGGCAGTGGCCTGCAATACCGTTGGTATGCCTCAAGCACCAGCACCACCATACTTTCTACCAGCGCCACCTACAACACGCCAACCTTAACCTCTACACAAGATTATTATGTGCTGCTGCGTAATACCAGCACTGGTTGCCAAAGCAGCCGCAGGCGGGTTGTAGCTACCGTGAACTCAGTGCCCAACACACCTTCAGCCAGCAACCAGTCACGCTGCGGGGCGGGCACCTTTACCCTTACTGCTACCGGTGGGGGCAGCGGCCTGCAATACCGCTGGTATGCTTCAAATACCAGCACAACCATACTATCTACCAGTGCCAGCTACACCACGCCAAGCATTAGCACCACGCAAGATTATTATGTGCTGTTGCGCAACACCAGCACAGGCTGCCAAAGCAGCCGCAGGCGCGTGTTGGCTACCGTTAACTCAGTACCCGCCAGGCCTACGGCGCCGGGTGCCTCACGTTGTGGCCCTGGTACGCTTACACTTACAGCCAGCGGTGCCCCATCGGGCCATACTTACCGCTGGTGGTCTGGTTCAAG
>CAZXTW010000918.1:0-2931 GCA_964643525.1 uncultured Roseivirgaceae bacterium | reverse complement strand
TGGTCTTTGTGGTGTTTTGCTTCGGGGTTTTCTTTTTAGTGACCTTCTTGGTCGTCTTCTTCTTCGTGGTCTTCTTCTTTGCGACCTTCTTCTGGGTCGCTTTCTTCTTGGAAGCTACCGTTTTTGAGGTGGGCCGGCGGCTTTTGCTGCGGGGCTGCTCACGCCGGTAGCTTACCTTTATTTTTGACTTGGGCTTAAACAGGTCTTTAAAAAACTCTACTACCCTTATTACCCAGTGGCCAATGTCATTGCCTTTGCGTAGTTGCACCACATACAGCCAGCCCATTAATGCGCCCCCAATATGGGCCAGCTCACCACCAGCGTTAGAGCCCATGGTGCTTATAAATGACAGAAATACCGAAACGGCGGCAATGTATTTGATTTTTACCGGGCCCAGTATGAGCAAGAAAAAGGTATAGTCAGGGTATAATACTGCTGCGGCCACCATAATAGCCACCACACCGGCCGAAGCACCCAACAGGGGCTGGTTAGCCGCCAGGCCCATTGAATGCACTGAAATAAGCTCAAGGTTATAAACCAGCATAAACAGTATGCCACCAGCAATACCGCCCAAAATGTATATGCTCAGCACTTTTTGGCTGCCAATGTATTCAGCAATGATTTTACCAAACCAGTACAACCACAACATGTTAAAGAGTATATGTAAAAAGCCCAGGTGTGAAAACTGGTAGGTAATGAGCGTCCAGAAGGTTTTGAGTACATGTAAAAACTGGGGGTGCATGTACCAGTAATCAGTAAAATGATCGTAAATGGTTTTTTTACCTGCTGGCGCGCTGGCTTCAAAGAAAAACCACAACAAACTCAAAAAAACCCATACTACTGCATTAATAATAATGAGCTGCATGAGCTCATTATTGGGCTTTTTGAATGCATTTTTAAAATCATCAAGTATACTGCTCATGGCTTATACACTAATAAAAATTGTTACCGTCGCTTTTCCAAATACGTATTAACAAAAATGCTACCAACATACCCCCGAGGTGTGCCAGGTGTGCCACACTGTCATCTGGGGCACGGTTAAACTCAGCATACAGCTCACTGGCGCCCAGGAATAACACCAGCCATTTAACCTTAACTGGTATTGGGGGTATTATTAACATAATTTCAAGGTTAGGAAATATCAGGGCCAGCGCCATTAGCAAGCCATAAATGGCACCTGAAGCCCCCACCATGGGCCGGTTCATGAAGTTGTTGTAGGTTCTGTTGGCATACCCCAAAAAGGTGGTTTTCCACTTTTCTACTTCGCTGGCCTTGCCCTCACGTATGGCATCCTGCCAGTTGGCATGGTCTTTTTTTACTTTATCAAAGCCAAACAAGGGGTCAATGCCACTGTAAGGGTTGTACTGATCAAAAAACAGCTTAAACCCAAGTGGGGTGGGGTTATCTTTAAACTTTTGGTATTCGGCATGTATGGGGTCGCTTTCAATTTCAATATAATTGGCTACGTTATAAAGCATGCCGGCCCCAATGCCGGTAATCATGTAAAAGTATAAAAACCGCTTTGAGCCCCAGAAGCTTTCAAGTATGGGGCCGAAAAAAAACAGGATGAGCATATTCATAAACACGTGCATAAAGCCCGAATCACTATGAATAAACATATAGGTAATGAACTGATAAGGGGCAAACTCAGAGCCATGTATGTGCCGCAAGCCAAACCAATCTATAAAATCGGCATTGAGTACAGACATGATTACAAATATGCCTAAGTTTAACAGCAGCAGGTTTTTTACAACCGGTGTAAGTCTTCCAAACATAATTATTGGTTAAAGAAAGCGGCAATATCAGCTAAATTAAGCATATAAAATATTCTTTGTCCGTCAGGGGCATAATTTGGGTTTTTACAGGCAAAAAGCTGATCTATAAGTACATTCATTTCTTCGGGCACCAACCGTTGCCCTGGCTTCATAGCCGTGCGGCGTGCCATAGCCCTGGCCATATTCTCTGTTTTAGTGACGCTTAAGTTGTTCTGATTATTTTTGATTTGTTCAATAATTCCTTCAAATAGCTCGGTGGCGCCCATGCCCTGCACTGATGCCGGCATGCCTTTTACCAGTAAGGCCGGGTTGCTGTTGGGCTGGGTGTTATACTCTACATCAAAGCCCAATGCCCTGATTTCAGCTTGCAGTTCCAACACCAGCGAGTAGTCTGCCGGGGTTAGGGGCACCTTTTCAGGAAACAGGCTTTGTTGCGCTGCGCCGGCCTTATTTTGTAAATCTTTGAGGTATTGCTCGTACAACACCCTTTCATGGGCTTTGGTTTGGCTCACCACCATTACCCCTGATTTTACCGGGCAGAAGATGTATTGCCCATGCACCTGAAAGCAGGCGGCAGCCTCGCCAGGCTGGTAGCCGGGCTGGGCATTGCTGCTGGTTTGTGGCAGGTGGTTGGCGGCACTTTCAAAGGTAAGAGCAGCTGTGCCTGCGCCACTGCCGGTGGCCTCCTGGCTGGGGGGCCATGCGGGTGGGGCAGGCGCATTGGGGGCCTGGTACAACTGCTGCCAGTGCTGTTTGTTGATGTTTTCCAGGCTGCTTGTTTTTGGCGGGCTGGGTATACCACTGCTACTGTTCCCACCACTGTAACTGGCCGGGGCGCGCTGTTCTGGCGGGGTATCCAGGTGCAGGGCTTTAAAGTTTACGTTTACGTCAAAATCAATAGAGGGTGCCACATTAAACCGCCCCATGGCCTGGCGCACGGCGGCCTGCATAATGCCGTATATGGTGCGCTCGTCGTCAAACTTAATTTCAGTTTTGGTGGGGTGTACGTTTATATCAATGTGCTGGGGGTCAATTTCAATAAACAGCACATAAAAGGGGTGGGTACCTTCTGCCAGCAGGCCCTCATAGGCATTGGTTACGGCATGGTGCAGGTAGCCACTTTTGATAAACCGGTTGTTTACAAAAAAGTACTGCT
>CAZXTW010000917.1:0-2932 GCA_964643525.1 uncultured Roseivirgaceae bacterium | reverse complement strand
TTGGACTAAAAGGCAGGAGGAGGCCTGGGTTTCTACATTCATTAAAACTACAGAACAAAGCTGGGTAAAAGACCAGCAGACGGCCCTTGATGGCAAGCTGGATGCCGACCATGTGGATACTGACCCACTGGTAGATGTAAATGGCAATGCTGTACAGCGCGGCAATGTGTACCAGGTGATGATTTATGCCGTAAGTGATGACCAGATATGCAACCCTGATGTTGACGCGGGCATGCTGTCGCAGCCCTCACTACAGGCCTTGCTGGCACAGGAGTTGTACACCACCACACCGGCCAATACTTTGCTTGAGGCAACCGCCCAAAAGGAAACTGACCCCTGTAACCCTGACAGCGACCCATACAACCAGGCCAGCTACCGGTTTTTGCCTGCCACCTACACGGCCGATGAGCCCGTACGCCAGTTTTACCTGTACATGTACCGCGACTCTAAAGGGGTGATTACGGCCAACTCAATATTTAATATTGACAAGCAGGCCATTGACCGCGAAAGCCTACCCACAGTGATGGGGAGCCTGGGCGATCAGATTTCAGAGTACCGGGTGTTTTTAATGCGCGATACTGACTGCCGTGCCTACCTGGCCAACCTCAATGCCGAAAAGCAAAACCAAAAGCTGTACAACCTGAGCTACCGCATGGGTGTGGCGCAGGAAGTGTACCAGAATGCCAGCGACGCCCTGATGCGCTACCAGGTGCAAAACCCTGGCGCCGGGCCAGACGATAGCAAGCTGGTAGAGCTAACTATGAAAAAGCAACTGGCGCAGCAGGCTTACAATACCTTAACTAAACAGTATGAGCAGGCCCTGGAAGCAGCCGAAAAGGCCAACCAGAACAGAACCAACCACTTTACCTTTGACCAGAGCATACTGGCCAATATACCTGCTGGTGATTTTGTGGTGGCCCAGCCGCTTGATTACGACAGTGTGAAGGAAAACATTGCAAAAGACCAGAACCAGCTGAACGACCTTGAAAACAAAACGGTTGAAACCCTGATTGTGAAGCAGGCCGAGCTGCTTAAAGCCAAGTTAGAGCTAAAAGATGCCGATGCTGAGTTGCAACACTTCATTAATGATACGCTTGTGCCTGAAGAGGCCGCCTACATGAAGGAAGAAAGCAAAATTAATGAATTGCTTGAAGAGCTTCAGACATCTATTGACACTGACCCCATTGTTGACTCACCACAGAAGGCCTTTGCTTATGAGGCGCTGATACCTAAAATCTCGGCCCACCAGGAAGACCTCATTAACCAGATCAGGATTGAACTGGGCAAAACCGATGATTTTGAAGACAGCACCCTGGAGGCCCTTGAAGAGCAGCTGGCCGGGTACATTCAAGCCAAAACCAATGCCCGCTATGAGGTTGAAATTGCCCAGATTGAGTTTGAATATGCCTGTGATTCATTTAACGCTACCCTTGATGAGTACGTAGAAGGCTACTTTAAACTGGCCTATGCTGATGCGGCAGATAGTGTAGAAGAAAGTGACGCCCTGTTTTTGGCCCAGGCCCTTGACAGCACCGCAGTTGATAATTATGGCGAGCCTGTGCAACAAGCCCTTGATGTGGTGTTCCGCGCCATAGAGCTAACCGCTGTGAAAGATGAATACGAAGCCAGCGAAGGCAGCCGCTTTGTTGATGAGTATTCGGGCTTTAGCTACCCCTCAAAGGTAGTGCAACTGCCTACTGCGCAAGAGTACCTGAAACTACTCACCGCCAAAGCTGACCCACGCATCAAGGCCGCTGCTGAAGCGGTAGAGGGTCAAGACCAGGATGCCAGTGCTGCCGTGCAGGAAGCCAACGAGGAACCAGTATACTCATTTGCCAACTTCATTGAAGAGAACTTCCCACCAATGCCTAACCTGTTTGATGGCGTTACTCCTGTAGAAAGTAGCGAAGAAGGCGGCACAGAAGATGACCCTGGTGGCTCTGACAACCCTGAAAACCCTGACGGCGGCAGCCAGGGAGGCCCAGGTAATGATGGTGATGGCGGTGGAGGCGACCCCCGACCTGAACCCATAACCGCAACTACAACGCAAGGCGGCACAGAAGGCAATACTGGCAACACTGGTGGTGGCCAGCAGGGGGGCACAGTAGCCAATGCTGGCGCAGGCGCAGTAACCCCAGCCCGCAATACACCCGCAACCCCTGGCGCTGGAACCACAAAAACTGAGGCAGCCAAAACCGAAGCCCCAAAAGCCAATAAAGGTGCACCGGCAAAGCCAGCCACCACAGCAAAAACCACTGGCACCCCGGCGGCCAAGGCAGGCGATAAAGCCGACAAAGGCAATAAAGGCGGCAGTGGCAACAAAGGCAATGCCCAAAGAAAATAACCTGATGTAATTAAAAACATGAACATACCATTATTATGAGATCTCGAAGTTTCCCTAACGTGACGGCCAACAAAACGTCAACCATTGAGGGCCTTAAGCTTCAGGTGCGCGACCAAAGTACGGTGGTGGCAGAGGCTGAAGCCAAATACAACTCTTTGAATGACAAGCTGGCCAACTTTAATACCCTGCTTAGCCAGGCCGAAGCCAACCTTGATACCGCCCAGGCCAACAACAACCAGTATTTAACGGTTGATGGTGACATTAAGGCCACAGAAAAGGCTGCAGCTACCAGCTCTGAAGTATCACAAAGCACCTACGGCTTATCTAAAAAGATGCTGCGCTCGTGGGAGGAAGTGGCCGAGCAAACACTTGACGCGGCCACCCAGATTGCCCAGGTAACTGAGTACATACAAAAGCGCAAGGCAGCCAACCCCATTGTTAGTACCGACCTGGTAAACGATGCGGTAGCCGCCAATAAAAATGCCGCTACAGTAGTAAAGATGGTGATTGCCGCATTGACCGATGCCATGGATGCCCTGACAAGCGCCGGCGAGGCCAGCCAAAGCACCGACCTGACTATGCTGTATT
>CAZXTW010000916.1:1196-2932 GCA_964643525.1 uncultured Roseivirgaceae bacterium | reverse complement strand
CTCTTTACTGAGGCTGGTGGTAAAGCTGCTTACTTTTAACTGCGTTAATGATAACTTTTGCTTTTTCATAATTGTATGGTTAAGGTGTTTTGCCTTGTTGCTTTAAGCAATCAGCCTTAGCAAGGTATTTGGCAAGAAAAATTCAAGAAGGTACCGCACTGGGCACCACTGCAATTGTTGGTATTGCCGCCACCACCGCCGCAATTGGGGTCGCAATCAAAATGGCACAGGGTACAGTTGGTGCCGCCCATATTTTGTGCCTGAGCTGCTTGACTAATGCTGGTGGTAAAGCTGCTTATTTTTACCTGCTTTAATGATAACTTTTGCTTTTTCATAATGTACTGGTTAAGGTATTATATTAGGTTATATACTTATAGTAAGTATACTCAATAATTACCTCATTACTAGCGCATTGCTGCCACTAATAGAATATTAGTAGGTTAATTTTGCAGTTGCTTTCATATTTGCAGCCCTAAACAAGTGTGTTATGAAAGCCATTTACCTTGCCACCTGTGTGTGTATTGTTTGTTGTTTTGCCTGTGTGCCTGTGCAGCCTGAAACCAACCGGCCAGCGCAAGTTCTGAACAAAGCCAGTGCCTGGGCAGCTACCTACGCCAACCGCACTGACTGGCAGGCCTTTTTGGCCTGCTACAGGCAGGATTTACATTTTGAAGATGAACTACTGAATAAGGTTACGCACAGCCTTGATAGTTTTGCTGCGTTTTACAATTGGCCCGACACCAGCTTTCAAAAAATGCATACGGGCCAGCAAATGCTGGTCATTACTGAATGGGCAGTTAACGACAGCCTGGCTGTGGGCCGTGGGTATTTTGATACATTTAAATGGCAGGGGCAGGTAATGCAGGGGCCCTGGCCGGTAACCTTCTGGCTGTGGTTTGACCATGACCTGCAAATTAGCAGGCAGGTTGATGTAATAGATTACCCCCGCTGGCTGTTGTGTGCGCAATAAAAAAAAGACACCCCGCCGCAGCGGGGTGTCGGAACATGACAACTAAACTAAGGATTACTATAAGTAGCCTGAAATTGCGCTATACTGTAAGCTCAGTGGCCAGAGGCGCACCTTGCATAATCTCATCATTAGCATACCCTTCAAACTTCTTGAAGTTATTCACAAACATGCCTGCCAGTTTATTGGCCTGCACATCATAGCCGGCCTTATCTGCCCAGGTATCGCGTGGGTTTAAAATCTCGCTGGGTACGCCGGTAACCTCTGTAGGCATGTTCAAGCCAAATATGGGGTGTTTTTCATAGTTAACCCCGTCAAGGTCACCGTTCAGGG
Source organism: uncultured Roseivirgaceae bacterium (assembly GCA_964643525.1). Classification (GTDB taxonomy): domain Bacteria; phylum Bacteroidota; class Bacteroidia; order Cytophagales; family Cyclobacteriaceae; genus CAZXTW01. Next base: position 1,632 of record CAZXTW010000916.1, on the reverse strand, counting down.
CGGCGTTAATCATGGCCCTGGTATACTTCAGCTTAATTCTGCTGCCTGTGCCGTAGGCCCCACCAGACCAGCCCGTGTTAATGAGCCAGATGTTTACTTTATGCTGGTCCATCTTCTCGCCCAGCAACTCAGCATATTTAGTGGGGTGCAGCGGCATAAAGGGTGCGCCAAAACAGGCAGAGAAGGCCGCCACAGGCTCGTTAATGCCAGCCTCAGTGCCTGCTACCTTGGCTGTGTAACCGCTAATAAAGTGGTACATGGCCTGGCCAGTGGTTAGGCGGCTAATGGGGGGCAGCACGCCGTAGGCATCGCAGGTTAAGAAAAATATATTCTTAGGCTGGCCACCTACACTGGGGCTCACTGCGTTGTCAACATTGGTAAGGGGGTAAGACACCCTGGTGTTTTCAGTTACCTGCATGTTGTCATAATCAACCGT
>CAZXTW010000916.1:0-1181 GCA_964643525.1 uncultured Roseivirgaceae bacterium | reverse complement strand
GGTATAAAGCGCGTATTTTCAAGAATAGCCCCAAACTTAATGGCATCCCAAATTTGAGGTTCTTTTTCGCGGGTCAGGTTAATCACCTTGGCATAACAGCCTCCTTCAAAATTAAATATGCCGGTGTCGGTCCAGCCATGTTCATCATCACCAATCAGGTTGCGGCCAGGGTCTGCACTGAGGGTGGTTTTACCGGTGCCAGAAAGGCCAAAGAAAATAGCTGTATCGCCAGCTTCGCCAATATTGGCGCTACAGTGCATAGACAGTACGTGGGCACGGTCGGGCAGTAAGAAGTTCAATACGCTAAAAATGCCCTTTTTAGTTTCACCAGTATAGCCGGTGCCTCCCACAATAATTAACCTGCGCTTAAAGTTAATGATGGCAAAATTTTCCTGACGGGTGCCGTCAACTTCGGGGTCGGCCTTAAACTCAGGCACGGCCAGTACGGTGAAATCAGGGTGGAAGTCTGCCAGCTCATCGGCCTCAGGCCTGATAAACATATTGTAGCAAAACATATTGTGTGAGGCCTGGGTATCTATGACCCTAATCTTCATGCGGTGGCTGGGGTCTGCGCCAGCAAAAGCATCACGGATGTACAGCTTTTTCATAGCCAGGCTGGCTATCATCTTATTGTAAATCTGGTCAAACTTGTCAGGATCAAACGCCTTATTAATATCACCCCACCATACCTTGTCTTCGGTCAGCTCGTCTTTAACAATATACCTGTCTTTGGGTGAGCGGCCGGTAAACCTGCCTGTATCGCACATCAACGCCCCGGTATCAGTTAATTGTCCTTCACCATTTTTTAAGGCCTCAGTAACCAGCTCTGCGGGGGTCAGGTTCCAGAGCACACCCTTAACGTTGGCCAGGCCTAACGCCATCAGGTCTTCCATGAGTGATTTTAAATTGGTATTTTTCATAGAGCAGGATGATTTAAGTGTGAATAAAATTTACCGTACCACCAGGCACCTCAGTGCCTTTCTCTTCATTGATATAAACAAAATTAACTGATGGGCGCGGTGAAAAAGATGACCTGCATCATGATGCATTATGATATTGAAACACAGCAAACCGTTGCTGTAAAAAGTGAGCCTGCAGGCCTGCTCATGCATGTTTTGGCTTGAAGTTATTCTGTGTTACAGGCCCTGCCACAGCAGGGTGATTGATCGTTACCTCAGGGG
>CAZXTW010000915.1:0-2935 GCA_964643525.1 uncultured Roseivirgaceae bacterium | reverse complement strand
CCTAACCAGCCTGACTGTATTAAACAGCAGGGGAGAAGCCATGCTGAACCAGCAGTTTGCCCCTGCCCAGCATATAAAACTGGCACTGGGCCGGTTATCGCCAGGGCTGTATATGGTTATTCTGCGCAATGGCAGCCAGACTACCACCAAACGGTTGCTTGTAATGAACTGATAAAGATGTATTTAGAGTAGCAGCACTGTTTGAATAGGCGGGCAGGTCAACTAGCTTTAATGTAAACAAAACAGCCACACCAGGCATGGGGCAAATTACACGCCCCAGCCTGGTAATGGGCTAAACAACAACATTAATGCTAAAAACCCATGAAACCCCTAACCCTGCCCCAACAAGGCTTGGCATTGCCGTTTACCCTGGTGGTCATGCTAAAAACCAGTACCTTCATACTTGCCATGCAGCTGCTTGCAGCTCCTTTAACAATGGCACAGTCCAGGCCGTTGCCTTGTGGCTTTGACAGAGCCAACCAACATCTATTTAGCCAGCAGCCAGCTTTAATGGGGCGGCTTAACCAGTGGCGGCAGGCAGCCCTGAGCCGGTTACAGCATACCCGCCAGGCAAGTGGAGAGGCAGGAAAGGAAGACATCGTTATCCCCCTGTTTTTTCATATTGTTTACAAAAACGATGACGAAAAAATTGGGCGTGACAGAATACTGCGGCAAATACGCCTCCTCAATGATGCTTTTAACGGCCTGGACCCACACTATGCGGCAAACACCCCCTACCAGTTCAGGGCCGTGGCTGATACCGCCAGGATTAGCTTCTGCCTGGGCAAGTACTACAACAGCCAGGGCAAACTGGTAGATGCCATTAAATACGTGCCCACCCAGGTGCCCTACTTCAGTGTGGCCAACAACAAGCTGAAAGACAGCAGCCAGGGCGGCAGCTCGGCCGTTTTACCGGCCGAGTACCTCAACATTTGGGTGGCCGATACTGACGATGTAGCCGGGTATGCCACCTTTCCGGGTGGGCATCAGGGCCTTGACGGGGTGGTACTTAAGTATGAGGTGGTGGGCAACAGCCAGCACCCCACCAGGTACGGCGGCAAAACCATTGTGCATGAAGTGGGGCATTACCTGTTTTTGTTACACCCCTGGGGGTGGGTAGGGCATTGCGGAACTGACTTTATAGACGATACCCCACCGGCCGAAAAGCAGGAGTTTGGTAGCATGGATACCCTCCACAACTTTCCTCACAAACAGGGCGTGTGCAGTGACCACCCTATGGGCGAGTTGTGGGCCAGCTACATGACGTATTATGATGACAACAGCAGAACCATGTTTACGCGCCACCAGGTGCGCACCATGCGGTCTATGTTGGTGCCTGGCGCCCCCAGAGAAACCCTGCTGTACAGCCAGGCATGTCAAACACCTTCCAAACTACAGGCGCATTGCTGCCCGGCCATCAATGAAATTTACCTGAAAGCACAGGCGCGCCGCATGCTTCACATTGCCTGGCCAGCCAGCCCTGCCAGCCAACCGGCCTACGAAGTACGCCACCGGGCTGTATGGGAGCCCCACTGGCAAAGCCAACAAATAACCACCAATGAATTTAAGCTTAGCGGCGCATTAACAGGGCAGGCCTACCTGTTTCAGGTACGTACCATCTGTGCAAACGGTAACTTTGGGCTCTGGAAGTCATTCTCTGCCAGCTTGCCCGTACCCCCACGTTGCAAACCACCCCATGAAAAAGACGTGCAGTTAACCATAACCAACGGCAGCGTAACCGTGCAATGGCCAGCAGTGGCCGAAGCAGAATTGATTTGGGCGGTGCTGAACAAATACCCCGATAAGCCAGGCCAGCCTAAACAGCCTGTGGCCGATGCGCGGCAAAACACCAACAAGCTGGTATTTAGTGGCCTACGCAGCAATACCGGTTATGAAATAGAAATATCCTGGGTTTGTGGCGGTGTAAGGAGCTTTCCCTTCAAAAAAAGCTTTACCACCGCACCTTGCCTGCCTCCGGAAGGCCCGCTTCAATTCACGGTTACTGGCAATACCGTGTTTGCCCAACCCCAGGCCATGCCCGCTATTGAATACCAGTATTTAGAAGGGTATTACCGCCAGCTGGGCCAAAGTGACTACGCTGAGGTAATACCGGGAACCACCTCTGGGGTATTATTCCCTGAGTTGATACCGGCTACCTTGTACGAGTTTGCTGTCAGAACAAGGTGCAGCGGCGGGGGCTATAGTGATGCCATACATGGGCAGGTTACCACCAGCATTAACCCCGTAATCATATCTCCACTCAATACCAATGGGGCTGGCCATCTGGCGCTGTACCCCAACCCTGCCACCCAGCTGCAAACCATAACTGTGGGCTGGGCAGCTACCGCTGGCACGCCGCACCGCTACACCAGCCTGGCATTACTTAACAGCCAGGGCATTGTTTTAAAAGTGGTGGCCCTTCAGCCGGCTAATGAGGCACAGGTTACATTGGGCAGGCTGCCTGTAGGCATTTATACCGTCATGTTACAAAGCAGGCTAAAAACTATTTCCAGGCGGTTGGTAATTACCCGCTGAATGCCTGCCCTGTTCTGGCTAACACTGCCATCATTTCACCTACTTACTTACGCGCCTTTAGGGCTGTTTTAGAGTACTGTTACTGTTTTTTTCGGCTTTAGTGCTCAATACATTTGTGTATGCTCCTTTCAGTAAACATGACCTGTTGGCTCATCCGGCTGTGTTGGTCATGACCTGCAAGAGCACCCAAACCAGTTTTAATTCAGGCAATTAACCAGTTGCTAATGTATGGACTTTATTTTACCCACTGCTTGAGCTCATAATTACCATGTTACAATTATTAAACAACACAACATGTACAGCCTGCGCAAGCCTTCAGGGCACACCCTTCAATAGGGTGTGCCCGGGCTGTCCATGCGGGCAATTGACCGCAGCGTGGTGGTTTTGCCCGCGCCGTTGC
>CAZXTW010000914.1:0-2947 GCA_964643525.1 uncultured Roseivirgaceae bacterium | reverse complement strand
CCCTTTTGCGCCTGGCAATTACCCCATACAATTGAAAGTGCGCAATACCGGGGCTACTGCGGTTACCTCCCTCAGTTTAAATGCCACAGTAAATGGTAGCCCGGTAGTGACTGCGGCACCATGGGCCGGCAGCCTGGCGGTAGGCGAAACTAAAACTATTGCGCTTACCAACATTCAGTTTGAAACAGCTACAGCCTATACTGTTGAAGCAAGTGTAGCTTTACCTAATGGAAATACTGATATAGACGCTACTGATAACCAGCAGCAACTTACCAATGTTTATGCCGCCCTGAACGGCACCTATACTATAGGGGGTGGTGGGGCAGACTTTACTACGCTTACGGGTGCTGTAGAGGCATTGAACCATGGAGGCCTGACTGGGGCTGCCACCTTTACTATAAACAGCGGCAGTTATGACGAGCAATTGGTTTTTAATGCCATACCCGGTGCCTCGGCCAGCAATACGGCTACCTTCAACTCACTAACCGGCAATGCTGCTGATGTAAGCCTGCTGCGCACAACCAGCCAGTCAAGCAATTTACTGTTTGCCGGGGCCAGCTACATCACGTTTAGCAATGTTACCCTGCATGCTGATGGTACCACTGACGGCAACCTGCTTCAATTTAAGGAAGGGGCACACCATATTACCTTTACCAACAACACTTTAAGGGGCGTAGTGAACACCTACCGCAGCGGCAGTTTGGTGCATGCGCCAAGAGGGCAGTCGGTTGCTGATGACAACCACCACCTGACATTTACCGGCAATACGTTTGAAAATGGCAGCTGGGGCTTTTACCTCGAAGGGTACAACAGCAACCAGCCCGTGCCAGGCCTGGCCATTACTGGCAATACTTTTACTAACCAAAGCAGAACATCTATTGAAATTAACGAGTACGAAGGAGTACACATTACAGATAACACCATAACCAGCAATACCCAGGGGGCCTATGGCATTGAACTGTATTATTGCTATGGCCATAACCAGCTACTGCGCAACCGGATTATGGTGGCCGACAGGGGCATTAACCTGAACAGTGGTGACGGCCAGGCATTGGGTATGCTCATTGCCAATAATTTCATTACAGTAACCGGCAACAACCAGGCCTATGGCATTTACTCAAGCTATGCCGAGAACCATTCAATCATTCACAACAATATTCTGGTGTCAAGTACAAACAGCAGTTCGGCTGCCTTATATATGAACTGGCACAGCCAAAACAAACATGACATTTTTAATAATAACCTGATTAATACTGGCACTGGCTATGCAGTGTACGTTGCTTATGCGGCAAACATTGGGGCCATGAGCCACAACAACCTGTATGCTGCCGGCAGTAACCTGGCTTATTGGAGCGGCAACCGGGCCACCCTGGCGGCTCTTCAAACGGTTAGCAGCAAAAATGAGCAGTCATTAAATGAAGACCCCGCCTATACCGATGCTGCCACCGGGCAATTGTATGCCCAGAATGTTAACGTTGACGGCAAAGGTAAGCCACACACGCTGGTGGTTACAGATGTTGATAACCAACCGCGCAATAACCCACAACCAGATATTGGTGCCAATACCATTGTGGCTACCGGGGTAGATGTAAGTTCTGCTGGCATGGTGTTGCCTGAAGGTGGTATACTGCCTGAAGGGGTGCAGCCCATACAATTAGAAGTATATAATAATGGTACAACAAGCCTCACGGCCCTGAGCATTGACTGGCAGGTAAACAGTGCTGTGCAAACAGCCAAAGCCTGGAACGGTACGCTGGCATCGGGCCAATCAATTATAATAGAGGTGGGCACCTACAATTTGCAGGCAGGCACCCCTTACCAGTTTGATTTTACAGTAACCGCCACTGGACAGACTGATATAAATACAAGCAACAATGCCCTACAGCTTATTGATGTTTACCCAGGGCTAACCGGCACCTATGCCATTGGCGGCACGGGGGCCAGGTTTAGTGATTTTACTGCTGCGGTTAACGCCCTGCATTTGGGGGGGGTGGCCGGGCCGGTTACTTTTCAGGTAGCTAGTGGCAGTTATACTGAACAGTTAGTTATTAACCCCATCCGTGGTGCTTCTGCCACCAATACCATCGTGTTTCAATCGGCTGCTGAGGCTGCTACAGCGGTTAACCTCAACTTTACCGGTACTTATAACGAGAATTATGTGGTGCACCTGGCCGGGGCTGATTATGTGCACTTTGAGCACCTGACTCTTGAAAATACCAGCACCAACTATGGGCGGGTGCTTTACCTTTCGGCTGGGGCTAACCACAATGCTTTTACCAGCAACCAATTGATAGCGCCAGTCAGGAATGATTATGACAGGATGGCCCTGGTATATGAAAACTATGGCAACAGCACTGCCGAGAACAATAATTATAATGTGTGGGCCAACAATACCTTTACTGGTGGTGGGTATGGCTTCAGGTTATACGGTTACAGCAGCAATGAAGGCAGCAGGGCGGTTGGCAACACCATTACCGGCAACACCTTTACCGACCAATATTATCGGGGTATTGAAGCCAGTAATTATGAGCAGTTGCACATAGCAGGCAACAGCTTTAATACCAGCAGCAGCCACTCTTCTTATACGGCCCTGTACCTGCAAAGCATTTATGAAGGGGGCGCTATTAGTAAAAACACCATTATTGTTAATAACCATGCGGGCATATACTTATATAATGTGCAGGGTACCGCTACCCGCCCTATGGTTATTGACAACAACTATTGTTACGGGGGCAGCAACCCCGGCAATTATCTGGTTTATACCGGCTACAGCCCTTACCAACAGTGGTACTTCAACACCTTTGCATCGGCCAGTACCAACGGCTATGCTACTGTGTATGTGAGCGATGCCAGCCACCATACCTGGTACAACAATATTATGACCAATACCGGTAATGACTATGCCCTGTATATGTATGATGCACCTGAGTTTTTTACTGCCAACCAT
>CAZXTW010000913.1:0-2949 GCA_964643525.1 uncultured Roseivirgaceae bacterium | reverse complement strand
AGGTTTCAAACAACAAAAAATCGCCTCCCTGGTAGTGAGCTGCGGCACTGAGGCCAGCCACGCCACCGCCCACAATTAAACAACTGGTTTGTTCTGTCGGGCCTGCAGGCCAATTCAAGCTCTCAAACACCAGGTGGCCGGTTTTACGGTCGCTGCGTACGGTAATGGGGTATTGGCTGTTAAAAATGGGCAGCCCACAGCCCTGCGCCAACAGGGGGATAATAGATGTGGCAGATAACCGGATAAAGCGACGCCTCAGCATAACAGTGCAATTGTTGTCATGCTAAAATACAGTATTTACCATACCCGGCAAGCAAAGTAACTGCTAAGCAATAAACTGATCCTGATCTTCGAAAGTGCTGCCTTCATCAATAATTGGTATGTGCACAGTATAGGTGGTGCCATGGCCTGGCTGGCTATGCATATGGATGGTCCCCTTTAAAAATTCTACTCTGGTATGGATGTTCTTTAAGCCCAGCCCTTCTTCTGCCTGCTTTATACTAAAGCCTTTGCCATTGTCATTAAACTGAAAGCGTAATTCGTTATTGGCTACATCACTGACCAATACAAAGGTAACCTTACTGGCATCGGCATGCTTAATGGTATTGTTTACCATTTCCTGCACAATGCGGTACAGCATAATCTCTACCTCCTCTAGCAGCCGCTCCATCTTAAAATCAATATTATGCTCAATACTGACAAGCCCATTATTACTGACTGATTCAAACATAGACTTTAACGCCTTGGCCAGCCCAAACTTGGTTAGCATGCTAGGCATCATATTGTGCGAAATGCGGCGCAGGTCATGGCATGAGTCATCCATCAGGCGCAGGCAATTTTCCATCATTTCTCTTTTGCCATACTCCTGCATGGTTTCTTTCAGTGCGCTCAATTGCATCCGTGCGCTGCTCATCATAACGCCAAGCCCATCATGTAAATCACGTGATATCCGCTTACGTTCCAAATCTTGGCCTTGTAACAAAGCAGTAGCATTTTCTAATTTCTGTTCTCGCTGCAACGCTTGTATTCGTTCTTCCTTTAACTTCAATTCTAATAATTGCCTTTTATATCTAAAATGGTAACCCATCGCAATAGATCCCAAAAGCATCAAGGCAATAATCAAAATTGCTCTCAAAGTAATTTGGCTTTTCTGAATATCTCTCAGGTTTTGTTGTCGAAGTTCTTCCGTCTCTTTCAACCGTTGGGCTTCCACCTCAAGTATAGAGTTAAGGTTATTAATTTGATCCAAATTATCCTGAAAAAAAGGATCAGCTAAATCCTGTATTTTAAGTCTGTAATCAAGTGCTTGTTTATAATTTCCTAAACTTTGATGCACATCTGCAGAATAGTCTAAATGAGTTCTCTCTAGCTCTTGATCTTTAACTACTTTTAAAAGTTCTCCGGTGTGTTCCAAATACTCCACTGCCTTTTCATATTCGTGCCTCTTAGCGTAAAACCTTCCTAAAGCCAAATTAACATATAGCTCTTCTCGTGGAGCAATTTTATACTTTCCACTTATAGCTTCTTCCCAATAAAGCAGGGTAGAATCAGATTTGTTCAAATAGATGTATGGATACCCAATAGCAATCAAAGTTTGAGGAATGTGGTCAGGAGAATGCTCTTTCTGTAACTCTAAGCAACGTTGAAAGTAATCAATAGCAATTTGATGTTGCTTTTTATAAAAGTGATAGTTTCCATAAAGAAAAAAGGTAATATGTAAATCTTTGTCGTTCTTTGATTTAAGACGGACATTATGCCCACGAGTGATGTAATTCAGGAGCATATCATAATCTCTAAGCTTTTGGTAAAAGTAGGCGTATTTATCATAGAGCTTTGCTAGCTTCGTTGTTGCATTATGTTTTTTGAAAATTATTTCTGCTTTATTGAATGCCAATAAAGCAGAGTCCCTCACCTCTTCTATTGTATGCAACCTGCCAGCAGTCAACAATAAGTCTGCATATTCTATGGAGTTTGTAGCTGATCCTATGTGGCGAATACCTTCCCTCACATAAAACCAACTACTGTCAGTATCTTGATCAATTAGCCTTGAAGCCATTGAATTACAGCTATCTATAATTGCTTTATCTTTTTTCGTTAGTGTGTTATAACTACCATTATCTTTCCCTTGACTTCGCATGGGTATTAGAACTATCCACAAGAAAAAAGAAACAAGACCTACAAGAAATACCTTATTGACATACTCCATGACTTATTGTTATTAGTTAGATTACCTACAATGTATTTGGGGGTGGAGGCATAGGTACGGTTGCCTCGTCATCTGGATCCCCATTACTATTTACCCCAGCAGAATACTTTAGTAGTCTATCTCCTTGATTTTCCTCTTTATCAGGCTCACAATAGTCAACTTTTTTGGCATCAATTATTTTTACTTTTAAGTCCAGAGGAATCAGGTAGTCTTTTAAACTTAAAATAACATCGTTAACAATTGCATTTGCTGTAGCTAGCGCTGTTCTGTTATCCTCATTTTGAACTGCTTCATAATCTTCAAGAGCTTCCTGATAGCTTAAGTGAGCATCATTAAATTGTCGCAACAGCAATTGCCCATGTTCTCTTTTTTCCTGATTTAGTGTATACTTTACAGGTAAACACCAAAATCTTTTTTCTGCTTTATAATCTGACTTTTGAAAGACACATTCATTCACAATGACTCTAATTTTATTATTCTCTCTTCCTTCTGTTGCATTACCTGCGCAAATGATTTCTGGGACTTCAACATAGGCAATATGCTTTGAATAGAGCGGTAAGCTTAAGTATAACAATGCTTTACATTCCTGCCCTTCTCCAATAATTAACTCATCAAAATCCCAGGTAAGGAAATAATTTATTATACTCCTCTTATTTTTGTTCATCCCCTGGCGCTTCAACTGTAGTGAATTCTCCATGTGTTAAATTTTAGATTGAAACTGTAGTTTATGTTTTGTTCAATTA
>CAZXTW010000912.1:0-2957 GCA_964643525.1 uncultured Roseivirgaceae bacterium | reverse complement strand
CTGGCATAAATGAGCGGAAGGTGCCCCGCTGCTGGTCATAATAGCTCAGGCCGTTTTCAATGGTGCCGGCCCAGATATTGCCCTGACTGTCTTTGGTAAGGCAGAAAATATTGCCGTTAATCAGGGCGGTGCTGTCGGTGGGGTTGGCCAGAAACACATCAAAAGCGTGGCCCTTGTAGCGGTTCAGCCCGTAGCGGGTAGAAACCCAGATAAAGCCCAGGTTGTCTTGCACAATATCTGTTACTGAGGTTTGCGACAGGTTGCTCACCACCGGCGTAATGGCTGGTGGCTGCCCGCTGACTGTGGTGGCCAGGGCCAGCCACAACACCAGCAAAACAAACAGGGCTCTAATCATTGGGTTAAGGTGTCACTTTGGGTTAACCTTAAAGATAGCGGTTTTACCGGGTATGGCAAAAGTGGCGCCTGCTACATGGGGTCTTAGCTCTTCTGGGCAGTGGCTGTACGTTTTTCAGCCGAAGGGTGGTACCGGCTCTATTGAAGGTGTGCAATTATTACCTGGCAGGTAAGTGCAAATAAAGGAGCGTTGGGGAAAGAGCCTACTGCATTTCGTTCTTAATAGCCGCAATTTGAGGTAGGGAAAGGCCAGTTAGCTCAGCAATTAGCACATCATCCAGGCCTTTGGCAATGCTTTTGCGGGCCATGGCCAGCTTTTCTTTTTCGATGCCCCTGGCTTCACCTTTTTTGATGCCCCTGGCTTCACCTTTTTTGATGCCACGTTCTTCACCTTTTTTGATGCCACGTTCTTCACCTTTTTCAAGGCCTCGGGCTTCACCGTACTGAATAAATTTGCGCTGTAGCATTTCTGTCATTCCCATATCTCTCGGTAAGTTTAGTTCTACTTTAACGCCTTCTTCAAATTTAAGGTTATATGCACTGTTTTCAAACTTTTTAAATTTAGTGTAATACTTAATGAAGTTCAGTACTGAAGTTCGCTCTTTATTGGTTAGGCTGAGCTTACTCAGCTGGCGTAGTAAAGTAATTTTATTGTGTAATATCTGTTCGTTATTAGCCTTGCCACTTTTTAAATGTAACCATGCAGTGTAAAGAATAATTGCAATTGGGTTGCTGTTGTCAATGAAGGCGGCCTCGTCAATATCTTTCAGTTTAACCGTAGGGTAAGTAAAAGTAAGTTGTGTGCCAAAGCTGCCATGCTGGTACTTACCCGGCCTGAATGTACTGCTGTGGTCAGTCAATAAAGCCAGCGAAGTGATGTTTGGGCCATACTTTTCAAACAATCGGTAATGCATGTTGAACATCCGCAGGTTAAACTCAGGGTCATCATAGCCCTGCACTTCAATATGGATGTACAGCCATTGGTACCTGCCGTCTTTCATGGTTATACGCACCAGCTTATCGGCCCTGCGGTTGCCGCCGCTGGCATCTCGCAGCAATGCATTCAGCTCATTTTCCAGAAAAACAATTTCGGCTGTTAAGTCAAACTGGTGGTAGTCGTCTGGATAAAAGTAGCGGATAAAGTGAAGAATAAATTCTTCGATAATCTCTTTCCACAGCTCATCATGCTCTACAGGTATGTCGTGGTCGGTAAACATTATGTTCGGTTAAGCTTGGCATGTAAATTAATAGTTTGCATTGAAAACCCAGGCAATAATCTTTAGTATCTGGTGGTTTACCGTTTAATGTAGTGGGTAGCGACTATGGCATTATTCTCAGGTTTTGGCATGCCTGCCCCAGTAAAGGCTTCTGTCTCATCGGCCATGTCATCAGCAATGGCCCCAGTTGCTCAATAATGGGTTCGATATGAACGGACACGGTATTGGTAGCAGTAGCCGAGGCAGCTGATTTTGAAGTTGATGTGGTTCTACTTTACTATAATAGCCTTTAAAGGGGCATATTTTACTTTTCTTTTAGATAGGGTTTGGCCGCTAAGCCAGGGTGAGAAAGCTGGCCGCAGGGGTGGCGAATACATCCGGGAGAGATTTTATTTTTCTGCTGGACGTAGGCAATTTTTTAGCCGGAGAGCGGGAGCGTTTTAGCCCGAGAAAAATGTTTTTCTCGGGCAGATAAATATTTTTCTGCCCGAGAGCGTCACCGGCTCCCCCGGAGCCCCGTAATTTTTGCCCAGCAGATATTTTATTTTTGTCCAGCAGGTAAGGGAAAACAAGGGGAAAGAGTGGGGTAGGGTGGCCGGCGGCGCCTCAGTTTATTGCGGGTATTGCAAAGCACTTGCATTTATTTTTCTGAACGGGGGCTAATGTGTATTTTTGACATTTGTACGTTTGATGATTAATTGCCGTTATGGTCAGATGCCTTGCTTGTGTTGTTGTAAGCACCCTGCTGTTGGGGTGTACCGTTGACCGTACTATGCAACCCCTTACCGATGCTGAGGCTGGGAAACTGGCGCAGTTTATGGCCCTGCACCCCCAGCACCAGGCCATGGTTACTGACGGCAATGAGCCTGGCACCAAATTACTGATGTGCGTTACGGTCATTGATGCTGCCACCAGGCAGGTGGTACCCAACCAGTTGGTGTCATTTTACCATGCTTCAGCAGCAGGCGAGTACCACGCTACCGTGCCTGGCGATAAAACCACCACCCGCCTGAAGGCCAGCGGAACCACCGATGCGCTAGGCCGGCTGCTGGTTAAGACCATTTTGCCCGGCGATTATGGCCGTATGCAAGACAACCGCCACATCCATAGTGTACTGAGGGGGGCTGAGCCCGAAGGGTATGACATCCACTTTAAGCAGTATTCTGCCCCCATGATCAGGGATGTGATAGACAACAGCAGGCAGCATTTTTTAGTTAACCTGTGTGCTTCTGAAGATTCTACCCTGGTAACGTTTATTAACCTGACCGCCCAGTACCCTGAGCAGGAAGACTAGCGGTACTTGATTGCGTAGCAACGAACACTTGTATTTTTAAGGTATATGATAATATTATTACTGGCTTTTTGTTATTATGCTATATCAATAGC
>CAZXTW010000911.1:0-2974 GCA_964643525.1 uncultured Roseivirgaceae bacterium | reverse complement strand
AAAAAGCCTGCCTGCTGCCCGTTGCCCAGGCAGCGGCTGCAGTAAAGCAAATTACGTAAGCTGCCATAAAAACTGGTAAATGGCCTGGTTTCCCTGGTCGGGCGTTTATATTGAGGCTGTATGGCCGGCCCCTTCTAAATGCACCAGTGTTGAGCCCGCTATCAGTTCATGAATGTGGGCAGCCTTTTCAGGCACGGTAGCCACATCGTGCGTACCTACCATAACCAGGGTGGGCAACTGTATGTTGGGCAGTTCATCTTCAATGCCCTTGCGGTCTATTACCCCCTGCACAGCGCGCACAATGGTTTTCTTGTTTTGCTTCAGGTAGCCATGCCACTCTTTGCGTTCACTGGCCCTGGCTTTGTCTTCTAAAAAGGGGGTACCAAACATAATAGGCATTACCTTGCCGGCAACTGCCCCTATGCCCATTAACTTAACTACAGATACCAGGGTGTTGTACTTTTGTTTAAAGGGCTCTTCCTGGCACGAGGTATCCATCAATATTAATGACTTTAACAGGTCGGGGCGGCGCGCCGCTACCCGCATGCCCACAAAGCCCCCCATTGAAAGCCCTGCAAAATGGCACGGCCCCAAGTCAAGGGCTTCTATGAGGCCTACAGCGTCAGCATAGAGCGCATCCATATCATAGCCACCTTCAGTTACCTGGCTGCGGCCCTGGCCCCGGTGGTCATACACCACACAGCGGTAGCGGCTTTTCAGGTGGGCCACCTGCTTGTAAAACATGTGTCCGCTCCACAGCAGGCCATGGCTAAAAAGAATGGTTTCAGGGCCCTGCCCTTCAATTTCGTAGTAATAATCACAGCCGTTTACAGCAATAGTTGGCATAGGGTATATGGGTTAATGGTTGGTTATTGTTAGCAGGCAGGCGCAGGGGTTTTGGCTAATCACTTATTTTTTTGCGGCCATAATACACTGCACAGCCCAGGCCTACCAGGGCCCCAATCAGGTGGGCTTCCCACGATACGCCTTCTACCAGGGGCAACACACCATAAAATATGCTGCCGTAGGTTAAAACTATAATGATAGAGATTAGTATAGAAATAAAGCTGCGCCTGAAAAAGCCATAAAAAATCAAAAAGGAGGCAATGCCATACACCGCCCCACTGGCCCCAATATGGTTGCTGGTACGCGCAAACAGCCATACGCCCACCCCTGTTAACAGGATGCACAGTATTAACACGCGGCCAGCTATGTTGCTATAAAAGTAATAGAGTGTAGTGCCTAAAAACAGCAACGGAAAGGTGTTTGATACCAAATGGCCAATATCACCATGAACAAACGGCATACCTATTACGCCAAGCAACCCGTTCAGGGTTCTGGGCACCACGCCCAAAAAGCCAAAATCAAGGCCAAATGTAAACTCTATAGTAAACACTGCCCACATGAGAAAAATCATGCGGGCAGGTACCGAAATGCTTTGTGCTATTTGATTCATAAATAAAAAGCGGGCGGCTACTTGGCAGGGTCGTTCAGCATTTCAAGGCGGGCGGCCTTGGTTTCTTCATAACCCATGCGGCCATACCCTAAAAAGCCCCCTGAGGCCTCAGCCACCTGCTTGGCAATATCTTTCATACTGGCATAAAAGCTTACCGCAAAGCGGTTATCTATCTTAGCCAGTATGGGGTTGACCTGCTCTAGCTCCTGGGTCATATTAGCCACATTGTCTTCAGCACTGCCAGTAGCCAGGTTCACTACAAACTCCCTGAGGTTCTTTTCAAAGTCTGTAGCAATGGCTTTGTAATACTCTACCAGGGTAGGCCTTGCCCGGCTTTGCTTCAGGCTAACCAGATCTACCGCTTTGTTCAGTTCTTTGTTGTCTATTTTACCATCAGCGCCACCAATCAAAGCCACCACCAGTATAGGGGCCTTGTTCATTAATTTAACCTCGGCTTCTGATAATCCTTCAAATTCACTGATCATAAATCAATAAGTTTTAGTCTCTGTTTATAAGATTCGATTTACACAAAATTTCAGATATAAAGAAGTGCAGCCCCTAATTTACCATGCCTGCTTTTCTGGCCCGCAGGTGGTTTTTCATAAAGTCAGTGGCCAGGTAAGCCAGTGCCTTGCCTACCAGTATGCCTTCATGGCCATGCGAGGTAGGCGCTGCTTCAGGCAGGTGCAAATACCGGCAGTCTAGCCGGCGCGCCATAAAACGAATGTAGCTGCGGGCCTGCTCAAGGGTAATGCCGGCAGGGCTGTAAGCGCTAGAGGGCATATTGGCAATGCTGTCCATATCAAGTTCAAGCCCGGCCACTGCCTCTTCACCAATAAAGGTGGCCACATCGTCAAAGCGCTCGGTAAACTCAAACAACTCTTCAAGGTGGCAGTAGCGTATCTGGTTTTTCTTTTCGTCTAAATACTCGTAGTTTACCTCACTGTTATAGCTCTGGTGCATGCCATAAATGGCATACTTGCTCAGGTAGCCTTTAATCATGGCATACCTGAAAGGGTTGCCACTGTGCCTTCCTTCTGCCGCACGGCAGTCGGCATGGGGGTCACAATTAACACAGGCCATAGGCCCCAGTACCTTGCTGCTGCCTTTTAAAATAGGGTAGGCATTGTTGTGGCCGCCACCTATTACAATGGGCACCAACCCTGTTTGCACCACCTGTTCAATCACCTGGGCCACCCTGTCGTCAAGGCGGGCCACCAGGGCGCGCAGCTTTTCGTGGTAGTCAGGCATACTGGGCAGCAGCGCGTGTGATTCCTGGTTCAGGTCATCAACCTGAACCGTACCCAGCAACAGCATGCTGCTGCCGCGCAGCCATCGGTTGTCTTGCTGGGTCAGTAAGGCCCTGGTAAACACCCCCCAGGCGGTTTCACAGCCGGGCCGGCCGTAATTGGCCCGCACCCCAATGCTTTCAGGTATACCTATCAAAACAAAGCCAACGCCTTCATTGCGCAGGCGTTGCAACGCAGGCTGGTCAAAACCATCAGCCAGTACCCTAAT
>CAZXTW010000910.1:0-2975 GCA_964643525.1 uncultured Roseivirgaceae bacterium | reverse complement strand
GGCGGTAGGTACAGGCAAGTAGCTTATTATCACTAAAATGCTTGATATTATAAGCATACAACCAGGGGTTGCCTCTTAAAATATTGTCATCTAAAGGCACATTATAACCCTGGTCAAGGCCCTGGTAACCTATACCATTAAATGTGGTAGCCAGTACTCCTCCCTGGTTCAATACAGTCAATGAATTAATGTAATTATTGCCCCAGTTGTTGGCAATATCGTACCTGACAATGCCTGTATTCTGTATGCACAACACCCCTTTGCCAAAAGTGCCTATCCATAAATTACCCTGGCGGTCTTCAAACATCTGGTTAATATTGGTGCGCTGCAGCCCCATAATATCACCCATAAACTGTAGCTTACCTTTAAAATACCGGTACAACCCTGTGGTGCGCAGGCCAATCCATAAGCTGCCGCTGCGGTCATAATGCAACTCTTCTGGCAGGCTGCCCTCGGGCAGGGCTATCACCTCGCGGCTATTGTCTGGGTTAACCACAACAATGCGCCCCTGCAGGCCCAAATACAGTCGGTTGGCGGCATCGTCGGCAATGCTGTACACCGTATCTTCAATATCAGCCAGCTCAGGTACTTTCTGCATCCAGTCGCCTCTGCTGTTGGCATATACCCCGTCATAAGTGCCCCAATAAATCTTATCCTGCCGGGTTTTGTGCAGGCTAACATGTATGGGTATGGTGCCGCCCATGCCGTGCCTGGTCACGCCCAGGCTGTCGCCCAATTCCCTGGCCATTAAATAAAAGTTGGCTTCCAGATAAATGCGGTCATCCAAAGTAACCAGTTTATTCTCATGTGGGCGGTCATGTATATAGTGCTCCAGCCGGTGCACCTGCATATCAGTACCTGTATTAATATAATTAATGTACTTAGCGTACTTGGCATACACATACAGGCGCTGTTGCTGGTCAGTAGCCATGCCCAGCACCAGTTCATCATCAAGCCCATCGGCCATAGTCAGGTTTACAAACTGGTGCCCGTCAAAACGGCTCAGCCCCTTGCCAGTGCCCAGCCACATATGGCCAAGGTCGTCCTGTGCAATAGCATATACATTATTATTCACTAAGCCCTGTGCTGTAGAGTAGCGCTTAAATGGGGGTATCTGGCCAAAAGCAGCGGCCGCAGACAATAAAAAAACAGCAATGGTACACGTAATGCGCAGCATATAAACAGTCAAGATCAAATCAGTTCTACCTTCTTAAGCCTTAGTGGTTGGGCCGGGCAATTGTAACCTACTTGGCCTCTAAAATCATATCGGCAGCTTTTTCAGCAATCATAATGGTGGGGGCATTGGTGTTACCCCTGGTAATAAAGGGCATCACAGAGGCATCAACCACACGCAGGCCCTGAATGCCCTTTACCTGCAATTGGGCATTCACCACTGCCATGTCGTCAAGGCCCATTTTACAGGTGCCTACCGGGTGGTACAGCGTTTCAGCCGTTTGCCTGATATGGTCGGCAATTGCCTCATCTGTATCGGGCATTGCTTTGGGGTCATACAACCCCTGCCTGTAGGGGGCAAAGGCCTCATGCATGCCTAATTGCAGGGCCAGCTTATACCCCCAGATAGACCGTTGCATGTCATCAGGGTCTGACAGGTACTGCGGGTCAATCAGTACGGGGTCAGTGGGTACTGCACTGGCCAGCTTAACAGTGCCCCTGCTTTTGGGGTTTAGCACCTTACCCCCAATTGAATAGCCCTGGCCTTTTTGGGGGTTGCCAAACCCATGCTGCACAAAATAGCATGGCCCAAAATGGTATTGCATATCAGGGGCAGGCTGTTCTGGGCTGGTTTTCACAAAACCGCCAGCCTCACCCACATTACTTACAAAAGGCCCTTTTTTGGCTGTAGTATAATTAAACAGGTTTTTAAGGGCACCGGGCATACGCTCGGCACTGTCAAGGGTATGGCGGTAATGCGTATTAAAAACAGTAAAAAATACCAGGTGGTCCTGCAAATTACTACCCACACCGGGCAGGTGCTTAATTACTGGCAGGCCGGCAGCCTTCAGCTGGTCGGCATCGCCAATGCCAGAAAGCATCAGCAACTGCGGGCTGTTAAAAGCGCCGGCACAAAGAATTACCTCTTTTCTGGCTACGGGGTTACGCGTTTCACCATTCAGCTGGTAGGTCACGCCTGTGGCCTGTGCCTCTTCAATCACCACCTGCTGCACCTGTGCGTTGGTACGCACCACCAAATTGGGTCGCTTACTTATGGGGTGCAAATAGGCAGCAGCGGCACTGTGGCGCTGCCCCTTTTTATGGGTAACCTGGTACAGGCCAAAGCCCTCTTGTCGGGCTCCGTTAAAATCATTGTTGGCAGTGTAACCCAGCCCTTGGGCCGCATCAACAAATACTTCAGAAAGTTTGTTGGTGTAGCGCCTGTCTTCTACCTGCAGCGGGCCACCCTGCCCATGGTACTGGTCTTGAATGCGCTGTTGGCCTTCTGCCTTAATAAAATAAGGCAACACCTGCTCATACCCCCACCCCTCATTACCGGCGGCCTCCCATTGGTCATAATCAGCACGGTGCCCTCTGATATAAATCATGGCGTTAATGCTGCTGCTACCGCCCAGCATTTTGCCGCGGGGCTGGTACAGCCTGCGGTTATTCAAATGGGCTTGAGGTACCGATTCTAAATTCCAGTCCAGCGCAGACCTGAATAACTTCGGAAAAGCAGCCGGTATTTTAACGTTCTGATGTTTATCTGCCGGGCCAGCCTCTAATAAAAGTACCCTGTTACCGGGGTTGGCCGACAGCCGGTTGGCTAACACACAACCGGCTGAACCTGCCCCTATTATAATGTAATCGTATTGCTGCATCGGTAAGTATAAATTAACCCTCTTGCATGGAATATACACAAACAAAACAGAGAATAAAAACAAGCCTTACCGGGGGCAACGTGGTTATTGTCAGGCCGAGGGGGCACTGGCGTGAAACTCATTGGCAATGCGCTGGGCATA